>JBOGGF010000092.1:0-14145 GCA_050743965.1 Acidimicrobiales bacterium | reverse complement strand
GCCCCGCTCAGCCCGCCGCCTCTCGACGACGAACCGGGGCCTGCTACCGGGCTCTCCGGCGATTACCCGGACGGGATTCGCACCCGCTGGTCTGGTCCAGTTTCCAGGACGCAACATCGGGGCAGCGTACCTAGCCAGCAGGGGGGGCAGGGGGGGCGGGACCTGCCGGGCCAGCAGGGCCGGCGCTCTCCCCCGCTGGCGGCCCCGCCCAGACGGCGACGACCAGGCCGGCCACGACGAACGACGCCGCCATGGTCCCGAAGGCGGCGGCGAAGCCGAAGGTGTCGATGATCCAGCCGAGCGCCGCCGTCCACAGCGACCCGACGCCGTAGGCGATGGCGAAGTAGAGGCCGAACGTGGTGCGCGGGGTGCCGTCCTCGGTGAGGTCCGAGAAGACAGCCTGGAGGAGCGGCGACTCGGTGTAGGCGAGGAGCCCGAGGGCGATGCCCACCGGGAAGAGGAGGGCCAGGTCGGCGCCGAGGAGGCCGAACGCCACCAGGGCGGCGGCGCCCGCCAGGTAGGTGACCACCAGGGTGCGGCGGCGGCCGAAGCGATCGCCCAGGCTGCCGCCGAGGATGGGCCCGGCCACGCTCGCCGCCATCACCGCAGTGAACACGGCCCCGACGGTGATCGCCGGCAGGTTGAGGTGCGTCCGCAGGTCGGCGGGGATGTAGGTGCTGAGCGTCCCGAGCCCGCGGCCCCCGGCCGCGATCGTCGAGGCCACGAGCACGGCACGGACCTGTCGTCGCTTGAGCAGGTCGCGGACGGGAACGGCCGGGTGCGCCGTTTCGCCGATGGCGAGGTGATGGTGCTCGCGCGGCAGGGCGACGGCCACCAGCAGCGCCCCGAGCCCGAGGGCACCGGCCAGGGCCACGAGCGCCCACCGCCAGCCGGCGACGGCGATCACGGCCGCCACCGCCAGCGGCACCGAGACCGTGCCGATGCTGCCGCCGGCGGTGTGCCAGCTGAGCACCGTGGCCCGCCGGTGGGGGAACCGCTCCGACAGGTAGGCCGACCCCACCGGGTGCTGGGGCCAGCTGGCGGCGGCGCCGAGGACGCGCGCCCCGGCGAAGAGGGCGAAGCCGGGGGCCACCGCGGCGAGCAGGGCGGCCACGGTGAGGCCGACGTTCTGGGCGCCGAGGATGCTCCGTGCCCCGGCCCGGCGCAGCAGCCCGGCGGCGCCCTGCAGAGCACCGCCAACGATCCCCGCCGCGGTGAGCACCGCGCCGAGGACGGCGTAGGACACGTGGAGGTCGGCCACGACGAACGGGTACGTCACGGCCAGGCCGGCCACGTAAAAGTGCTGGACGGCGTGGCCGAGCGTCATCACCACCAGGGCCTGGCGGTCGTGCGGGCGCCGGGCGAGGGGCTCCCGGGTCCCGGCTCGCGCCACCACGTCAGTCGCCGCGGCGACGGCGCAGCTCGGCCGCGACCGCCTTTCCGTCGGCCTTGCCGCCGGTGGTCTTCATGACCTGCCCGGTGAAGAAGCCCGCCAGCTTGTCCTCGCCGGCGGCGTAGCGGGCCCACTCGTCGGGATGAGCCTCGACGGCCTGGCCGACCACCCCGGCGAGGGAGCGCTCCGACATCGCCTCGAAGCCTCGGGCCTTGGCGATCACCGCCGGGTCCCCGCCGCCCTCGGCCAGCAGCTCGGCCAGCACCGCTTTGGCCTGGGTGGCGGTCAGCTCGCCCCCGGCCTCCATGGCGCACAGGGCGGCGAAGGCACCGGCGTCCAGCCGGCGGCCCCGCTCGAGGTCGGCAGCCAGCTCGTTGGCCGCCCGGGCGAGGGCGAGGCCCGGCAGCGCCCCGATGCGGACCGCCGCCACCACCAGGTCGTCGAGGCCCTGGTCGACGACGGACTGGACCTGGTCGTCCTGGGCGGCGGTGCGCTCGGCCCCGAGCAGCTCGGCCAGCCGGGCCCGGCGGCCGGCCGGGAGCAGTCCGACGGCGCCAGCCGCCCGCTCCCGCCACCGCGCGTCGGGGGCGAGGGGGACGAGGTCGGGCTCGGGGAAGTACCGGTAGTCGTAGGCCTCCTCCTTGGAGCGCATCGGCACCGTCCGCCCGGCCACCTCGTCCCAGTGCCGGGTCTCCTGGACCACGGTGCCGCCCGACTCGAGCAGGGCCGCCTGGCGCTCCGCCTCGTGCTCGACCGCCCGGGCGAGGGAGCGCAGCGAGTTGAGGTTCTTCACCTCGCAGCGGGTCCCGAGGCGGTCGCTGCCGGGCGGGCGGACCGAGATGTTGGCGTCCACCCGCATCGAGCCCTCCTCCATCCGACCGTCGGAGGCGCCCGTCGCCACGAGCACCGCCCGCAGCTCGGCGGCGTACGACCGGGCCTGGGCAGCCGAGCGGATGTCGGGCTCGCTCACCGTCTCCACCAGCGGGACGCCGGCCCGGTTGTAGTCGACCAGGGCGTAGTCGGCCGAGTGGATCCGACCGCCGGCCCCTTGGTGGGTCGTCTTGCCGGTGTCCTCCTCCAGGTGGGCCCGGACGATGCCCACCCGGCTGCCGTCGGGCAGGTCGAGCCAGCCGCCCGAGTTGATCGGCTCGTCGTACTGGCTGACCTGGTAGTCCTTGGGCATGTCGGGATAGAAGTAGTTCTTCCGGTGGAAGGTCGACGGCCGCACCTCGGCGTGGAGGGCCGCGCCGATCCGCATGGCCAGCTCGACCGCCTGCTCGTTGAGGACCGGCAGGGAGCCGGGGAGGCCGAGACAGACCGGGCAGACATTCGTGTTGGGCTCGTCCCCGAAGGCGTTGCGGCACCCGCAGAAGAGCTTCGTCGCCGTCCGCAGCTCGCAGTGGACCTCGAGGCCCACCACGGTCTCCCACGCCGTCACACCACCGCCCCTTTCCCTGCCTCGACGGCAGCCGCCGCCTCCACCACTGCCGCCGCCCGGAGCAGCAGGCCGTCGGCCAGCGCCGGCCCGAGCAGCTGTACCCCCACCGGCAGCCCGTCGTCGCCCGTGCCGAAGGGCACGCTGACCGCCGGGTGCCCGGCCAGGTTGGACGGGATGGTGCACACGTCGGACAGGTACATGGCCAGCGGGTCGTCGACCCGCTCCCCCAGGGCGAAGGCCGTCGAGGGGGCGGTGGCGCCGAGGAGCAGGTCGAAGTCGCCGTAGGCCCGCTCGAACGCCCGCACCACCAGGGTGCGGACCTTCTGGGCCTGGCCGTAGTAGGCGTCGTAGTACCCGGCCGAGAGGGCGTAGGTGCCGAGCATGATCCGGCGCTTCACCTCGGGCCCGAACCCCCGGGTCCGGGTGGCCACGTTCATCGCCGCCACGTCGGCCCCTTCTACCCGCAGGCCGTAGCGGACGCCGTCGTAGCGCGCCAGGTTGGACGACGCCTCGGCCGGGGCGATGAGGTAGTAGGCCGACAGGCAGTAGCGGAGCTCGGGGACCGAGATCTCCTCCACCCGGGCGCCGGCCGCGGCCAGGGCGTCGGCAGCCCGGCGCACCTGGCGGGCCACGTCGGGGGCGGTGCCCTCGACCAGCTGGGCGCACACCCCGACCCGGAGGCCGTCCACCCCCACCTCGAGCGTCGGGCGCGGCGCCGGGCGGTCGAGCGAGGTGCTGTCGCATGGGTCGTGCCCACCGATCACCTCGAGCAGCAGCGCGGCATCGGCCACGGTGGTGGCGAGCGGCCCCACCTGGTCGAGCGAGCTGGCGAAGGCGACCAGGCCGTAGCGTGAGACGGTGCCGTAGGTCGGCTTCATCCCCACCGTGCCGCAGAGGGCGGCCGGCTGGCGGATCGAGCCGCCGGTGTCAGAGCCGAGGGCGAGAGGGACGAAGCCGGCCGCCACCGCCGCCGCCGAGCCGCCGGACGAGCCCCCGGGGACGCGGCTCGTGTCGCGCGGATTGCGGGTGGGCCGCACGGCCGAGTTCTCCGTGGAGGAGCCCATGGCGAATTCGTCCATGTTGGTCTTGCCCACGACGACCGCCCCGGCCGCCCGCAGGCGGGTGACGACGGTGGCGTCGTAGGGTGGCCGCCACCCGTCGAGGATGCGCGAGGCGCAGGTGGTCGGCATGCCGCGGGTGCAGAGGTTGTCCTTGACGGCGACGGGCACGCCGGCCAGCGGGCCCGGGTCACCCCCGGCGGCCACGGTGGCGTCGACGGCCTCGGCCTCGGCCCGGGCCTCGTCGGCGGCAACGTGGAGGAATGCGCCGATCTCCGCGTCCCCGGCGGCAATGGTGGCGAGCGCCTCGTCGACCACCGCCCGGGCCCGGCGGGACCCGGCGCGGACGGCAGCGGCCACGTCGGCAGCCGTCACCGGGGTCACGGCGCCTCCCCGACGATCCGGGGCACTTTGAACCGGTGGTCCTCGACCGCCGGAGCCTGCGCCAGCACCTCGTCCCGGTCGAGGCTGCCCCGGGGCTCGTCCGGGCGCAAGACGTTCGACACGGGCAGCGGGTGGGCCGTCGGCGGCACCCCCGACAGGTCGAGGGCGGCGACGTCGGCGGCGTGGTCCAGCACCCGGGCCAGCTGCCCGGTGTAGCGGTCCAGCTCCTCGTCGGTGAGCGCCAGGCGGGCCAGCGCCGCCACGTGGGCGACGTCGTCGCGCCCCAGGGTCGGGCGGTCGCTCATGGCGCGCCCAGCCCGACGACGAAGGACACCGTCCGAGCCTCGACCTCCTCGCGGTCGTGGTCGAGGGTCGCCACGTGGAAGCTGCGCTCCAGCCACACCCGCTCGCACGTTCCCGAGACCGCCGCCGCCGCCAGGTCACCGTTCTCCGTCGCCACCACGTGGTCCTGCCGGCTCGAGAAGAGGAGCACGGGGCAGCGAATCTCCCCCAGCCCCATCGCCACCTCCTCGGTCCCCTCGAAGAGCGAGAGGGCGGCAGCGAGCGGCGTCCCGTCGTAGCTCAGCTCGGTGGCCTCCGGGTCGGCGATGTCCGAGCCGATCCCCGGGGCGATCTCGGTGCCCGACTCGTGCAGCTGGCGGACGGCGGCCCGGAAGTCGTCGTCGGGCGGGGTGACCAGCGGGTTGACCAGCGCCACCCCGGCGAGCGGCGGGTGGTGCTCGGCCAGCCAGCAGGTGAGGGTCCCCCCCATGGACAGCCCGACCACGGCGACGCGGCTGCAGCGGGCCGCCAGCTCCTGGTACGCCGCCTCGGAGGCGGCGGCCCAGTCCTTCCACCGGAGCGGCACGAGGTCGGCGACCGCGGTGCCGTGGCCCGGCAGCAGGGGCAGCTCGACCGTCAGGCCGGCGTCGGCCAGGCGCTCGGCGACCCCGCGCATCGAGTGCGGGTTGCCGGTGAAGCCGTGCAGCACCAGGACCCCCTCGGGGCCACCGGTGGCGGAGAAGGGCTCGGCGCCTGACATGACGGGGGAGGGCACGCCCCGGCATGCTATCCAGGCCACGGGCAGCGTACGGCGGCCCTCCCGATGCCCAAGGAGCTGCGAATGTCCCATCCGTTCCTCAGCGACGACTGGATCGCCGAGGCGCACGCCCTCCGCGCCGAGTACCGGGGGAAGAGCCAGGCCGTCCCCCCGACGGTCCGGATGAACCTCGTGGTGACCGAGATGCCGTTCGGCGACGGGGACCTCGGGGCGCACCTGGACACGACGTCGGGCGACCTCGAGCTCGACAAGGGCCACCTCGAGGAGGCCGACCTCGAGGTCGAGGTGGACTACGCGACCGCCCGAGCCATCCTGGTCGAGGGCAACCCCCAGGCGGCGATGCAGGCGTTCATGGCCGGCAAGGTCCGGGTGCAGGGCGACATGTCGAAGCTCATGCTCCTCCAGACCATGCCGCCGGACAACTCCGCCCGGGAGCTGGCCGAGCGCCTGCGGGCGATCACCGGCTGAGGGCCGCCGTCACTGGCTGACGCCGAGCTTCTCTATCTCCGACGCCAGCTCCTCGACCGTCCAGCGGGCCGGCCGGTCGATGCTCTCGGTCATCGTCCAGTTCTGGAAGTTGCGCACGTTGCCGCCCTGGACGAAGTACACCCGCCCGGTGGTCGGGCACGACTCGGTGGCCAGGTAGGCGACCAGGGGCGAGACGTTGGCCGGGTGCCACACGTCGAACTGGTCCTCGCCCGGGGGCTTCACGATGTCCGACAGGCCCGGGGTCGTCTCGGTCATCCGGGTGCGGGCCGCCGGGGCGATGGCGTTGACCCGCACCCCGTACCGGCCCAGCTCCTGGGCGGCGATGACGCTGAAGGCGGCGATCCCGGCCTTGGCCGCCCCGTAGTTGGCCTGGCCCGGGTTGCCGAGCAGCCCCGACGTCGACGACGTGTTGACGATCGACGCCTTGACCTCCTCCCCCGCCTTGCTCCGCTCCCGCCAGTAGGTGGCGGCGTGGCGGGTGGGGACGAAGTGCCCCTTCAGGTGGACGTGGATGACGCTGTCCCAGTCGTCCTCGGTCATGTTGACGATGACCCGGTCCCGGAGGATGCCGGCGTTGTTCACGAGGACGTGGAGGTCGCCGAAGGTCTCGACCGCCTGGTCGACGAGACGCTTGCCACCCTCCCAGTCGGCGACGTCGTCGTGGTTGGCCACGGCCTCGCCGCCCTGGTCGACGATCTCGGCCACCACCACCTCGGCGGCGCTGCGATCGTCGCCCGATCCGTCCACGGCACCACCGAGATCGTTGACCACCACCCTGGCACCCTCGGCGGCAAAGAGCAGCGCGTGCTCCCGGCCGATGCCGCGTCCGGCTCCCGTGATGATCGCCACGCGTCCGTCCAGTGCCCCCATCAGCTCGCTCCTCGGTTCTCTCGGCGCCACTACGGGTGGCGGACGGCCGCACCAGGGTACCTGGGCCACCACCCGTGGCTGCGGGCGTGGGCGTGGAAGTGGTCGGGGACCTGGCGCATCACCCGGTCGAGCGACCAGCCGTCGGGCCCGAACCGCTCGTCGGCCACACGCCCGAGCGCGGCCAGCATGTGGTCGAGGGCGCCGGCGGGCGGCTCGGTACCGTGCTCCTTCCAGACCACCATCGGCACGCCGCAGACCTCGCAGTCGGCCACCCAGCACACGTCGTCCTCGGCGTGCCAGGGCGTGATGCGGGCGGCCTCGCACAGGTCGCACGGAGCGGCATCGCCCGGGCCCGGCCCGGTCACTGGGTGTAGAGGGTCACGGCGCTGCCGACCTTCTCCTGCTGGCCCGCGAGCGGGACGGAGGTGAAGACCTTGCCGTGCGCCGGCCCGTACACCGGTCCGACGGTCAGCCCTGTCTTCTGCAGCACGGAGGTGGCCTGGCCGACGCTGTCGCCCGCCACTGTGGGCACGGTCACCATCTGGGGGCCCTTGGACACCTTGACCAGGACCGTGGACCCGTAGGGGGCTGTGGCGCCCGTGGCCGGTGTGGTGGTGATGACCTGGCCGGCCGGCACCGATGTGGAGAATGTCTGGGACTGCTGGGTCACCAGGCCGAGGGCCTTCAATGCCGCGCCCGCCTGTGTGAAGGTCTGGCCACCGAATGTGGGCACCGGCACCGGTCCATGGCCCCGCGAGACGGCGACCGAGACGGTCGACCCGTAGGGCGCCTGCTCGGGATCGAGTGGGCCGCCGCCCTGCGACCAGTTGATGACATCGCCGGCGGCGACGTGGTCTGTGTAGGCCTCGAGCGCCGGGCAGTCCGCCTTCAGGTGGGCCTGGGCGAGGAGCCGGTCGGCCGCGGTGCAGTTGATGCCGGAGCCCGAGAGCGACGGCACGGTCACCATCGGCACCCCGGCGGACGGCACGACGACCACCGTCGACCCCTGCTTGAGGGAGGTGCCCGGCCCCGGGCGCTGCTGCACCACCGATCCGGCCTCGACCGACACCGAGTGGACAGGAGCACCGACCACGAGGGTGAAGTGGTCGGCCGCGGCCGCCGTGCGGGCAGCGGCCACCGGCTGGTCCACCAGCTTGGGGACCGGGTGGCTGGGCACGAACACCTTGGTCGCCACGGCCGCGGCGGCGCCGCCCGCCACCACCACGAGGGCGACGGCCGCCACCCCCCACGGCCATCGGCGGTGTCGCCGGGGGCGGTGGCCGGGGGGGACCGGCGGCGGGGCAGCGCCGGCCGGCGAGGCGACCGGGTCCGGGGAGGCGGGCGCCATGACGGTGCCCTCGTCGAAGGAGGCGCCGGCACCGGCGCCGGCACCGGCGAGAGGCAGCGGACCCGGCGCCAGCAGTCCCGAGCCGAGGGCCTCGAGGCGCCCCGCCAGTGAGGCGGCGTCGATCCGGGCGGCGGCGTCGGGCGCGGCGGCGCGGGCGAGGACGTCGTCGAGCGGCCCGAGGTCCTGGTGCCGGGGGAGCGGCGCCCCGACGCGGGCCCGCAGGGTGGCCGTGGTGGTGTCGGCGACGAACGGCACCTCTCCGGTGAGGGACTCGTACAGCACGAGCGCCAGGGCGTACACGTCCGCCCGGCCGTCGACGTTGCGGCCCTCCGCCTGCTCGGGCGACGCGTAGCGGGCGGTGCCGACCATGGCCCCCGACGGCTCGGTCCAGGCCGCCTCGGCCAGGGCCCGGGCCACGCCGAAGTCGGCCACCCGTACCCGGCCCTCCTCGTCGAAGAGCAGGTTGGCCGGCTTCACGTCGCGGTGCACGAGGCCGCGGCTGTGGGCGTAGGCCAGGGCGTCGGCCACCTGGGCGCCCACCCGGGCGGCCTGGGCGTGGTCGAGCCGGACGCCACGGTCGAGCACGTCGCGCAGGCTGCCGCCCCCGAGGTGCTCGACCACCAGGTAGGGCCCGTCGGCGTCCTCGCCCCAGTCGAACACCCGCAGGATGTGGGGATGGTTGAGGGCGGCGACGGCACGCGCCTCGGCCCGGAAGCGGCGCAGGAACCCCTCGTCGCGCGCCAGGGCCGGCTGGAGCACCTTGACGGCGACCAACCGCTGGAGGGTGACGTCCTCGGCCAGGTACACGTGGGCCGACGCCCCCGAGCCGAGGGCGGAGATCAGCCGGTACCGCTTGCCGAGCACCCGGCCGATGGAATCGGAGATGAGGGGCATCAGAGCGGCAACAGGCTACCGAGGCGCCGGGCCGGTGCGGTGGACGGCCCCATCCGGGCACGGGGCCTGGAGCGGCATCCCGCAACCGGCTGGCCACAGGCCCACGTCACGAGCCACGTCAGGAGCCGCGGCCAGCTTCCCGGGATCGCGGCCGTCGTCGTCGACCAGGACCGGATGGCGTTGTCGCCTGCCGCGTTGATGCAACGCACCCGGCGATCGTGTACCGTCGCTGGCGATCCCGGGAAGGAGACGAAAATGACGCGCATCCGTCGCTCCATCCGCGCTCTGTCACTTCTAGGGGCAATCGGGTTCGCCGCGATCCTCCCTTCTGTGCTTTCGAGCAACTCCGCAGCCGGTGCGAGCCCGCTGCCAAGCGTGTCGCCGCAGACGGTGCCGCTTTCCTGTCCGTATGGTGACTCCAGGACCGCGACAGATGAGTCGGTGAAGCCGGGGGTGGTAGTGGCGACGCCCCACACATACGGTCCAACCACGTATACGGCGTACACCATCGACACAGGTGGTCATCTGACAATTATCGGCCCGATCACGACGATCGCTACGACGGATCACCTGGTGGCCGCATGGCAGGACAGCACCGACTGCTCCGGCTTCGCAATCTCACGCAATGCGTGGATCGCCGATGCCCAGGGAGGGGTGTTCGGTGAAACGACATACTCCGGTCCACCAGCGAACAACTTCGGGAGCATGGCGGGTAAACCTCTCAATCAACCAGTGGTCGGGATGAGCCCAACGTCTGATGGCCAGGGTTACTGGTTGGTCGCGTCAGACGGTGGCATCTTCGCCTTCGGCGACGCCCAGTTCCACGGCTCGATGGGTGGGCACCCGTTGAACCAACCGGTCACCGGGATGGCGGTCACGCCGACAGGGGGCGGCTACTGGATGGTTGCCTCCGACGGTGGCATCTTCGCCTTCGGCAATGCCCAATTCTACGGTTCAATGGGTGGACACCCACTGAACCAACCGATCGAGGCGATGATCCCGACGCCGACCGGTCACGGCTACTGGATGGTGGCTTCCGACGGCGGAATCTTCGCCTTCGGCGACGCGAGCTTCCACGGTTCGACCGGTGGACAGGCCCTCTCGGCCCCGATCGCCGGCATGATCCCCAACGGCGCGGGATACACGCTGATCGGACAGAACGGGCAGCTGTACCCGTTCTCGTAGGCGCGGGAGGTCCTGTGAGGTAGGTGAGGGGCCGGCCGCGCTCGGCGTCCGCCTGGGCACCACGAGTCCTCCCCGCCTACCTGCCGTCGGCGGCCGGCAGCTCGCCGGTTGCGAGCAGCTCCTCGAACCGATCGGCCGGCACCACCGGGATCCCCAGGGTCTCGGCCTTGGCCGTCTTGGCCGTGCCCGGGGCCTCGCCCACGACGACGGCGAAGGTCCGCTTCGACACCGAGCCGGGCGACTTGCCGCCCCGGACCACGATGGCCTGCTCGGCCTCCTCGCGGGAGTAGCCGGGGACCGTCCCCGTGACCACCACCGACCTCCCGGCAAGGGTGCGCCGGAGAGCGTCGCCGGTCGCACCGGGCTCCGTGCCGTTGACCTCCAGGGCGAGCAGCCGGTCGAGCACCCGCACGTTGGCGGGGTTGGCGAAGAAGGCGGCGGCGGCGTCGGCGATCACCGGCCCCACTCCCTCGACCGAGGCCAGCGCCTCGACCGGCGCCCGGCGCAGGGCGTCGAGGTCGCCGAATGCCCCGGCGAGGGCCCGGGCCACGGTCGGCCCGACGTGGCGGACGCCGAGGGCGACGAGGAGCCGGCTGACGGGCCGGCCCCTGGATGCCGCGATCGACTGGACCAGGTTGCCCGCCGACACCGTCCCCATCCGCTCGAGCCCGGCCAGCGGCTCGGCCTCGAGGGTGTAGAGGTCGGCCGGATCGGACACCATGCCGGCCCCGAGGAGCTGGAGGACACGCTCCTCGCCCAGCCCCTCGATGTCCATGGCCGACCGGGAGGCGAAGTGGGCCACCCGCTGGACACGCTGGGCGGGGCAGTCGATGTTGGTGCAGTAGGTGTCGCTCTCCCCCGGCAGCCGGGTCAGCGGCATGGCACACGACGGGCACTCGGTCGGGAACGCCCACGGCGCCGGGCGCTTCTTGCGACCGGCGAGGACCGGACCCACCACCTCGGGGATGACGTCGCCCGCCTTGCGCACCACCACCTGCTCCCCCGGGCGCACGTCCTTGGCCCGGACCTGGTCCTCGTTGTGGAGGGTCGCCAGGCTCACCGTCGAGCCAGCCACCTGGACGGGCTCCAGCACGGCGAACGGGGTCGCCCGCCCCGTGCGCCCGATCGACACCTCGACCCGCCGCAGGAAGGTCGTGCGCTCCTCGGGCGGGAACTTGAAGGCGATGGCCCAGCGGGGAGCCCGTGAGGTGGCCCCGAGCCGCTCGTGGAGGGCCAGGTCGTCGACCTTCACCACCACCCCGTCGATCTCGTAGCCGAGGTCGTGGCGCCGGGCCGCCAGCTCGTGGCAGCGGGCGAAGGCCGCCGCCACCCCCCGCACCCGCACGGCGTCGGGGCTCACCGGGAAGCCGGCCGTGCCCAGCAGCTCGAGCGCCGTGCTCTGCCGGCCCGGCGGCCAGGCGGTGGTGCCGTCGGCGGTCTCCGGCGAGGCCCCGTCGACCTCGCCGATCTGGTATGCCCAGAACGAGAGCGGCCGGGTGGCGGTCACGGCCGGGTCCTTCTGGCGGAGCGAGCCGGCGGCCGAATTCCGCGGGTTGGCGAAGGGCTTGGTCCCCTCCTCGGCCGCCCGCCGGTTGAGGGCCTCGAAGTCGGCCGCGGCCAGGTACACCTCGCCCCGCACCTCCAGGTGGTGGGGGTACGGGCCGGCGGTGGCGGCGAGCTGATGGGGGACGTCGGCCACGGTGGCCACATTGGCCGTCACGTCCTCCCCCGTCACGCCGTTGCCCCGGGTGGCCGCCCGCACGAACCGGCCGTCGACGTAGCTGAGGGACATCGCCACCCCGTCGACCTTGGGCTCGCAGGTGAGGTCCAGGGCTTCGAGGTCGGTGCCGGGCAGCTGGCGACCGAGCCGCTCGGCCCACGCCACCAGCTCCTCCTGGTCGACGGCGTTGTCGAGGCTCATCATCGGCACCCGGTGCCGGACCTCGGCGAACAGCTCGCTCGGGGCGCCGCCGACCCGGCGGGTGGGCGAGCCTTCCGTGGCCAGCTCGGGGTGGGCGTCCTCGATCTGGCGCAGCTCCCGGACGAGGGCGTCGTAGTCGGCGTCGGGCAGCTCGGGGGCGTCCAGCTCGTAGTACCGGCGGTCGTGGTGCTCGATCAGCCGGCGGAGCTCGGCCGCCCAGTCCGCCAGGGTGCCGGTGGTCACGCGGCGATCCCGCACCCGGCGACGGCACCTGGGTCGTCACGGTGGTAGAGGGCGACGGTCTGGCCCGGGGCGACCGGCCGCTGCGGCTCGGCGAAGGCGACCCGAGCCCCCTCCCAGGTGCAGGCGGCGGGCTCGCCGTGGGCGCTCAGCTGTGCGTACGCCGCCGCGCCGGCCGCGAGGGGCCGGTCGACCCAGGTGACCGTGGCCGGGTCCACGGCGACGGCGCCGACCGCCACGTCGGCTGCCGTGCCGACGGCGACCCGGCGGCCGGGCACGTCGACCGCCACGGCGTAGCGGCGGGTGCCGTCGGGAGCGTGGCCCATGCCCCGCCGCTGGCCGACAGTGACCAATTCGACGGCCTCGACCGTGCCGACGGCGGCGCCGGTCCGCCCGTCGACCACCGTGGCCGCATGCAGCGGGATCCGGCGCCCGAGGAACCGGCGTCGCCCCTCGGCCCCGTGGATGAAGCAGACGTCCTGGCTGTCGGGCTTCGCCGCCGTGCGCAACCCGAGATCGGCCGCCCGGCGGCGGACCTCCGCCTTGGTCAGCGCGCCCACCGGCAGCAGCACCTGAGCCAGCGCCGCCTGGCCCAGCATGGAGAGGACGTAGGACTGGTCCTTGGCCAGGTCGGCGCCCCGCCGGAGGGCGAAGCGGCCGCCCTCGGCCGCCACCCGGGCGTGGTGGCCGGTGGCCAGGGCGTCGAAGCCGAGCCGCCGCGCCCGGGCGAGCAGAAGGTCGAACTTCACGTGACGGTTGCACTCGATGCACGGGTTGGGCGTGCGGCCGGCGGCGTGGGCCGCCACGTACGGGTCGACCACCCGGGCCCCGAACTGCTCGGACAGGTTGAACACGTGGTGGACGACGCCGAGCTGCTGGGCCACCCGGCGGGCGTCGTCGACGTCGGCGACCGAGCAGCAGCCCGAGTCCGAGGGGCCGCCCCACAGCTTGAGGGTCGCGCCCACCACCTCATGGCCCGCGGCTGAGAGGAGGGCGGCGGCCACGGACGAGTCGACACCGCCCGACATCGCCACCATCACCCGCACGGCGTCACCACGCCAGGGTGGCGACCGCCTCGGGCACCACCTCCAGCGCGTGCTCGACCTCCTCGGCGGTCGTGGTCCACCCGAGGCTGAACCGGATGCCCCCGCCGCCCACGCCCATGGCCGACAGCACCGGGCTGGGCTCGAGGGCGCCGCTGGCGCAGGCCGAGCCGCCCGAGGCGCACACCTCCTGGTGGTCCAGCAACACCAGGAGCTCCTCGTGGTCGACACCGGTGAACCGGAGGTGGCAGTGGCCCGGCAGCACCTTGTGGCGCGCCGCGCTCTCCACCGCGCCGGGGACCCGGTCGAGCAGCCCGTCGGCCAAGCGGTCGCGCAGGGCCCGCACCCGGGTCGCCTCTGCTGCCCGGCCGGCGGCAGCCACCGAGAGCGCGGTGGCCAGCCCCACCGCACCGGCGACGTCGTGGGTGCCACCGCGGCGCTCCCGCTCCTGGCCCCCGCCGTAGAGGAGGGGGCGCAGCGGCGTCCCCTCCCGGATCACGAGCGCGCCGGCGCCCTTGGGGCCGCCGAGCTTGTGGGCGCTGATCGAGACCAGGTCGGCGCCGGTGCCCACGGTGCCGAGGTCGAGCCACGGCGCGGCCTGGACGGCGTCGGTGTGCACGCGGGCCCGGGGCGCGAGCCGGCGCGTGAGGGCCACGACCTCGGCGAGGGGCTGGACGGTGCCCACCTCGTTGTTGGCGGTCATGACCGAGACGAGGCCCACGCGCTCGTCGAGGAGCTCGGCCAACCGGTCGAGGGCCACGGCACCGTCGGCGTCGACCGGCGCCATCGCGTGGGTGACCCCGTCGAAGATCCGGGTGGCGG
>JBOGGF010000091.1:0-1700 GCA_050743965.1 Acidimicrobiales bacterium | reverse complement strand
GGCGACGACGACGGCGAGGGGAGCCGCCGGTCGGGCCGCCGCCGCCGGGCCGGGCGGGACCGGAAGGGCAAGTCGACCGGCCGCTACCTCATCTGCGTCCATGTCCAGCCGGGCCTGTCCCAGATCGCCGTCCTCGAGGGCCGCACGCTGGTGCAGCACTTCGTGTCCCGGGCAGCGGACGAGACGACCCAGATCGACGGCAACATCTACCTCGGCCGGGTGCAGAACGTGCTGCCCGGCATGGAGGCGGCCTTCGTCGACATCGGCATCCCGAAGAACGCCGTCCTGTACCGGGGCGACGTCCGCTACGACACCGACGACGTCGAGTCGGGGGGCCGCGGTCCCCAGCCCCGCATCGAGGACATGCTCAAGCCCGGCCAGATGATCCTGTGCCAGGTGACGAAGAACCCGATCGGGGCCAAGGGCGCGCGCCTCACCCAGGAGGTCTCCCTTCCCGGGCGCTTCGCCGTGTTCGTGCCCAACAGCGACGCGGTCGGCATCTCCAAGCGCCTGGGGGACAACGAGCGACGGCGGCTGCGCAAGATCGTCGACGCCGTCCAGCCCGCCGGCCACGGCCTGATCGTGCGCACCGCGGCCGAAGGGGCGACAGACGAGGAGCTGCGACGGGACGTCGAGGGGTTGCTCCAGCAGTGGAAGGCCATTGAGGCCGCGGCGGCCGGCGCCAACGCGCCGGGCCTCCTCTACCGGGAGCCCGACCTGGCCGTCCGCATCCTGCGTGAGGAGCTCAACAGCGAGTACCGCGGCGTCATCATCGACGACGCCGAGCTCTACGGGCAGGTGCGCCAGTACGTGGCCGCGGTGAGCCCCGACCTGGCCGAGCGGGTGGAGCGCTACGACCCCGAGGCCGAGGCCCAGCCCATCTTCGACCGTTTCCACGTCCACGAGCAGCTCCACAAGGCGCTCGACCGCAAGGTGTGGCTGCCGTCGGGCGGGTCGCTCATCATCGAGCGGACCGAGGCCCTGACGGTGATCGACGTCAACACCGGCAAGAACGTCGGCAAGACCAATCTGGAGGAGACCGTCTTCAAGAACAACCTGGAGGCGGCCGAGGAGGTGGCCCGCCAGCTGCGGCTCCGGGACATCGGCGGGATCATCGTCATCGACTTCATCGACATGGAGGTGAAGGAGAACCGGGAGAAGGTGGCCGCCGCCCTGCGCAACGCCCTGGCGCGGGACAAGACGCGCACCCAGGTGTTCGACATCTCCGAGCTCGGTCTCGTCGAGATGACCCGCAAGCGGATCTCCGAGGGGCTGATCGAGTCGCTCTCCACCGAGTGCGAGGTCTGCCACGGCCGGGGCATCGTCCTCGACGCCGCGGCCCAGTGACCTGGATCGGCTAGGATCTCTCCCCTATGTACGCCGTGATCCGATCCGGAGGGAAGCAGGAGCGCGTGGTCGAGGGGCAGCGCCTGCGGGTGGAGCTCTTGGGCGAGCCGGTCGGCGCCGAGGTGACCCTCCAGCCGCTCCTCGTCGTCGAGGACGGCGGATCGGTCCGGGCCAAGCCCGGCGACCTGGTCGGGGCGAGCGTGACGGCCCAGGTGGTCGGCGAGGAGCTCGGGCCCAAGATCAACGCCATGACCTACAAGTCCAAGACGAACCAGCGCCGCCGGTGGGGCCACCGGCAGCGCTACACGACGGTGGAGATCACCTCCATCGTGCCCGGCTGAGCGAGGAGGACG
>JBOGGF010000090.1:0-19709 GCA_050743965.1 Acidimicrobiales bacterium | reverse complement strand
ACCGGGGGAAGGCTGCGGCAGCAGTGCCGGCGCCACCTCGGCGAGTGCCTGGCGGACCGCCCGCACCGTCGGGTTCACCAGCGCGGCCGCCCCGCCGACCACGACCGTGGGCACCGTCTCGTTGCCGGACGCCACGCGCCGCACCGTGGCGGCGCCGTCGGGGTCGTCCCAGATGTTCACCTCGCTGGTGACGATGCCCGCGCGCCGGAGCCCGCGGCGCAGCAGGGCGCAGTACGGGCACCCCGGGCGCGAGTACACGGTGACGAGGCCCTCGGGCGCCGGCATCGACGGCGGGGCTGTCTCGGGGGGCGTCGGCACGGTCGGACCTCCTCCCCGGGCGGGCGGCGGGCTCCCGCAAGTTCGAACGGGGGCGGGAACTTTCCCGCCCCGCAGGGTATTCGGTCGACCGGCGCTCTCGGGGCGGCTCCGGCGGCTCCCACGGCACGGAATCCCAGCCTGCGCTGGGACATTGGCACCTGGCACTGGGTGGGGCACTGGTGCCTCCGGGACCGCATCCTCGCCAGAGGTCGTCGCAGATGCCGGCGAGCCCGATAATGGTCGAGCGGGGCCCTGGCCTGGACGCTCTCCATGCAGGCGGGCGATGTAGAGCTTGGCGGAGCGCCGGATGGCCTGCGGCCCGTCATCTACGATGACCCGTCCCCACCAGCCGCCGTAGATACGTCGAAGGCGAATCCGGCCAGGCGACGCACGATGTCCCGCACAGCGTCCTCGTCGGGGGGGATGAGGTTCGGGTAGCTCCACATGAAGCTTGCCCAGCCGCGGTCGCGTGCGGACAAGCAGCGCTCGCTGGCCGATGGCGAAAGCGGGATCGACGCCCACGCCGTAGAGGTCGGGCTCCTCCTCGCCGATCACGACCGCACGCCCGGCGGCCAGCTCGGCCATCGTCGTCCAGCGCTGCCCGTTCGCTCCGACGTACTGGCGCTCGTCGTCACAGATGTTGCAACGCGCCGGTGGTCGATTGGTAGCGGCGTGCTGGACGCCGCACGTGGCACAGATCCAGGCAGGCATGATCCGGTTTCCCCTGGTGCCGCCGCCGGGTAGGCATCGGTGGCCCGGCCGCGCGACCGCCGGGGCGGAGACGGCGCTCGGGGCGAGGCGCTACGAGGCGCTCGACCCGTGTTCGTCGAGTGGTGGCAGGGTGACCGGGCGGCTGTCGCTCAGGGCCGTGTCGACGGATGAGGGCGCCGCGCCGTTGACCGAGGCGGCGGGCGTATCACCCTTGCCGTTCAGGCTGTTGAGGATCCCTCCCAGGAGGTCCATGGGGACCACGATCTTCGTCGACGGACCGGCGCCGACCTGCTTGAGCACCTCCAGGTACTGCAACTGCATGGTATTGCGATCGAGGCCCTCGCCGACGGCGTGGATGGCCCCCAATCCCCCCGCCAGCCCTTCGGCCCGGAGGATGGCTGCCCGCCGCTCACCCTCGGCCCCGAGGATCGCCGCCTGCTTGGTCCCCTCGGCCAGGGTGATGGCCGACTGCTTGTTCCCTTCGGATTCGGTGATCACGGCCCGGCGGGTGCGCTCGGCCGACATCTGGCGCGTCATCGCCTCCAGCACCCCGGCCGGCGGGTTCACCTCCCGGACCTCGACCGTCGTCACCTTGACGCCCCACCGCTCGGTGACCTCGTCGAGACGGACACGCAACGCCGCGTTCATGTCCTCCCGCTTCGACAGGATGTCGTCCAGCGGCATGTCGCCCACCACGCTGCGCAGGCTGGTGGCCGCCACGTTCTGCGCCGCAGCGGCGAAGTTCTGCACCTGGAGGACCGACATCGCCGGGTCGACCACCTTGTAGAAGATGATGAAGTCGATCGAGATCGTGGCGTTGTCCTGGGTGATCGCCGTCTGGTGCGGGATCTCGAGGAAGCGCTCGCGCAGGTCGATCCACGCCGTCCGGTCGGTCACCGGGTTGATGAACACGAGGCCCGGGCCCCGCAGACCGACGGCCCGGCCGAGCCGGAACAGCAGGATACGCTGGTACTCCCGGACGATCTTGATCGACATCGCCAGCACGATCACTCCCACCAGCACCACGAACCCGACGACGATACCGATGATCATGTCCTCCGCTCCTTGCTCCCGCCCTCACTGCTCCGCGCTCCGGTGGGCTCGGCCGGAGGCGGTGGACCGACCTCCGCCCGCTCGCCCCAGACCTCGAGCCGCACGCCGTCCCGGATCACCTGCACTGCCGTACCGGCGGGCACCGGGCCGTTGACCGACACCGCCGACCAGTCCTCCCCCCGCACCCGCACCACGCCGTCGGGCACCAGGTCGGTGACGGCCACGCCCTCCGCCGCTTCGACGTGGCCGACTCGGTAGTCACCGTGGACCGCGACCTGCCGCCGGCCCGACCAGGCCATGACGCCGAGGCCACCCGAAATGGCGAGATCGGCGCCGAGGAGCACCCACAGGACCGGTGCAGACCGCCCGACCACCGCCATGAGGACGAGCCATGCGGCCGCGGCGACTCCGAGGAGGGCCGCGGCCAGGTGGGTGTGCGGTCCCGTGTGGAATCCGAGCAGCGCGGCCAGGACGACCGATCCGAGCAGCACTCCGGCGACCATCCACATACGCGCCCCCCTTCGCTGGGCGGCGAGGCTCGGCGGGTGCCGGGCCACTGGACCCAAGCTACCCCGACCGGACCGCCGCCGGCCCGCGGCGGGGCGACGGCCGCCGCCTCGACGAAGTCACCGGGCCGGTCGACGACGAACGCCATGCAGGTCAGGTCCCTCGGCTGCCGCTCTCCCCGACGAAGGAGAGGACCAGGACGTCGGGCGCAGCTGCACGCCGGCGACGGCGACGGCTCGGCCAAGATGCCGGCGCCGTCCCGGGTCAGGCTCGATCGCCGTCGTCCTCCACGGCCTCGGTGGCCGGCACCGTGGCGTACCGGGCCATGGCCTCGACGGTGGTCTCCGGCGACGTCGGCCGGCCATCGGCGAGCATGGCGCGCACGTCTCGGAAGTACTGCACGTAGAGGTCCGGAGTGAAGGTGTTGAGCATCACCGCCGGCTCGTCGCCGAGGTTGGCGAAGGTGTGGGCCGCGCCGGGAGGCACCATGACGAGCGTCCCGGCCGGTGCGTCGTGCGTGGTCGTGCCGACGGTGAAGCGGACCTGACCCGAGACGACGTAGAAGCCTTCGTCGTGCCGACCGTGTCGATGTTGCGGCGGTCCCCCGGTGTGCGCCGGCAGGGTGATCTCGCCGATCCCGAGGCGGTGCCCCGTCGTGGTGCCGTCCTCCAAGATCCTCATGGTGAGTGGCCCGATCTGGATGGTCTCCCCGCCGTCGGGTCCGGTGACGATCACGTCCACTTGCCCACCTCCCTGTCATCCCACCACATCGGTCCGGCGCGCACCGTGGCCTCCCGCCGCGCCGACCATCTCTGGAAGGTGGCGGCGAGCCCTGGACCTCGGACCGTGATCAGCGGGGGCAATTGAACATCCAGCGGACGCCGAACCGGTCCAGGCAGGTTCCCCAGTAGGCGCCCCAGAACATCTCCTGCATCCCGACCGCATCGGTGGCACCGTGCGAGAGGCCGGCGAAGAGGCAGTCGGCATCCTCGCGCGAGTCCAGCTCGAGGTTGATGGTCACGTTGTTGCCGATGCGCCGTTCCTGGCCCATCGACTCGAGCAGGTCGGTCGCCATGAGGACGTGCCCGCCCAGGATCGGTAGCTCGGCATGGAGCACCATCTCGCGCTCCGCCTCCGACAGGGGCGGCGCGGCGGGATCGGCCGGCATGTCCCCGAAGCGATGGAACGTCCCGGACAGCTCGGTGCCGAAGGCCGAGGCGTAGAAGCCGAAGGCCTCTTCAGCCTGACCCTGGAAGTTCAGATAGGTGCTCACCCGTGCCATGGCAGCTCCTTTTGTCGTTCGACTTGCCGACCGGTCGAACAGGCCGAACGGTACCCCGTCCGTCGTCTCCGTGCTCCGGCGAGCGGCGCGACGGCACGTGGCCCGTTGCACCGGTCTGGCGGCGCACGCGGACCTCGAACCTCTCCGACTCGCCTGGATGTATTCGAGGGCCACGGTGGTTGGACTCCGCGGGAGCCTCGTCACCGACACCGTGCGCCGCCGCCCTTCCACCCCGGACTGGGTGGTCCTGGCCATCGCCTGCGTCGGGCAGTTCATGGTCGTCCTGGACGTGTCCATCGTCAACGTGGCCCTCGCAGGGCATCGGCGGCGCTCCTCTCGCCCGCCACCCTCACCACCATCGTCACCACCTACTCCGGGGCCCGGATGGCCAAGGCCCTCGGCATCTGGAGCGCCGCTCTGGGCGAACCCGCCGGCCAGGCTGGCGCCGGTGAACGAGGCCAGCCCGATCGGTCCCGCCCACGCGCACACGACGTCGGCCGCCCTCACCTCCGGCTACGCCCGTGCCTTCGCCGCCGCGGCAGTGCTCTGCGGGGTGGGCGCACTGTGCTCCCTGGTCGTCCCCGCCCGGCGCGGCCGACGCACGATCGACCTGGGGCGCCGAACGCCCTGAGCCGGCGGTAGAGGTCGCCTGACCCTCGGCGGGGGACGGCGGACCGGTCGCCTCGGGCGCCGACCCGCTCAGAAGGGGAACTGGCGGGGGTGTGCTGAATGCTCACCCAGTGATCGGTGGTGACGTCGCGGCGTTCTTCATCACCCCACCCCGGAGGCCGGGGAGCTGCGCACCCCATTCCCGCTGGGCCTCGCGCGCCGCCACGTAGGCGTGATCGACGTCAGCGGCACCGGCCGGTGGGATCGTGACCAGCACCTCACCCGTGTACGGGTCCCGACCCTCGGCGGTCCTTCCGGCGTTGCCCGCCACCGACGACCCGACGATAGGCATGCGGTCGAAGCCCTCGTAGGCGCGGGCGTCCTGGCCGGCAGAGGTCGTCATCGGTGCTACCTCCGTTCCAGAGATCGGCACGGCGTCGGCCGTGGTCCCGATCCCTACCCTGCGCCGCCGCCCCGAAGCGGCCCGACCGTCAGGTACGCACTGCGGTAGTGCACGAGAGGCCGCAGCGGGCGCTCGTCGAGGACGATCTCGTCGATGCGGGCACGCACGAGCAGCGCGTAGCCGGCGTCCGACGACCCGACGAGCGTGCAACCTGCTCGCGTCCCCACCCCGATGATCGCCGGTCCCCATGGCGTGGACGACAGTTCCTCCCCGTCGAAGGGATCGCCAGGCACCCGGAGGGCGAACTTCTCGGCAAGGCGCGTCTGGTCCCTCGCCAGGACCTGGACCACGAAGCGCTCGGTCGCCCGGGCGGCGTCCCAGAACGTCGACAGGGGATCGACCAGTCCCAGCACCTCGGGAGGGGCGCCGTCGGCCACGAGCACCGAGGAGACGGTGATCCCCGCTGGCGTCCCGGTGTCGCCGCCAGCCGTCCAGACCGTTACCGGTGCCGGGAGCCGCCCGCGCAACCGCCGCACCGGTTCTCGCTCCTCGAGCGGCGCGGCGAAGGGGTCCGAGCCGATACGCGAGGTGCCGTCGTCGAAGCTCACCGGGCAACAGTAGGGCGAGAGCGACGGGTCGACCGGGCGGACGTGGTCCCACCGGCTGGCGTGCGGGCCGCTCCGGCGGGCGCTGCACCCGAGATGGCGCGCCGATGCCGGTGCTACGATGCCCGCCGTCGGCCCGTGGTGGTCGACGTCGGCTCGGGACACGCAGAGCGGGGGCGAGCGGCATCGCCGCCGGACCGCGGGAGCAGCGGCGCCGCACCGTGGACGGGCTCCGCATCAGTGGACCCGGCGACCCCGGGGGACCTGGCGGCACGGCAGGGGCGCGAGAGCGCCGATCGGTGTGCCATCGCGGCACCGTTCTCGGGCAGAGGCTCGGGGCTCCCCGTGGTCACGGCGGCCGGCATCGACATGGCACGCACCCGCGGCGAGGTGTCCAGGGCGAGAATGCCGACGAACGCGAGCACCGCGCCGACACCGAGTGCGGACACGTGGGCCGGCGAGGTGTCGACCGATTCCCCGAGGACGCTCACGCCGAGGAGCACGGCGACGATGGGAGCGACCCAGTCGATCATCGGCATGGTGACAGCCAACGGTCCGGCTTGGAACGACGACTGGATGAGGAGCAGCTCGGTGATGGCGGTCACGGCCATCGCGTAGGGAGCGGGACGTGCGAGGCCGCCGAGGCCGTGCAACTGGATGCCGTGGACCGTGGCCGCGAGCAGGGCGGCGGACAGTGCCTCCATGAACGCGGCGGCCGACGCGAACAGGATCGCCCGGCTCATTGCTCCCCGGCGTCTCGCCACCGACGCGAGCAGCACCGCCGCGCCGACGAATCCCCCGCCGACGACCAGCCACCGGCCCGCCGAGCCACCACCACCGACTCGCGTCGCGGCGACACCCCACTCGCTGGCGGCGATGCCCACGGCGACCGTGAGGATCGCAGCCCATTCCCTGGCGCGCAGTGGACGCCCCTGCAGCCGGGCCGAGACCGGGATGGCGAACACGAGCTCGCTCACGAGGAGCGGTTGGACCACCGCCAGGGGGGCGGCGGAGAGCGCCAACGCCTGGAGGCCGAAGGAGGCTGCGGCCAGGCCGATGCCGGCGAGCCATTGGGGCTGTCTGGACAGGGCGACGAGAAGACCCGCCGACATCGGCCGCGCGGTAAGAGTGCGCGCGGCCACCCGCTGCTGCAGGACGCCGGCTGCTGCGAACGACCCGCCGGCGGCCACCGCCGTGCCGATGCCCATAGCGAGACTCACACAACCGACAACCGAGATGGGCGCCTCGACATTCCCGCGGCCGCCCCGGGACGGCTCAAGAGGACAGCTTCGACCAGGTGGCAGAGGCGATGGCCTCCATCGCCGCTTCCCCGGACTGGTCGGACGGCTCACGCTGGCAGAACGTCGCGATCAGGTAACTGCGCCCGTCCGCCTGGATCCAGCCGATCGTGTTGCGGACACCCAATGAGGGATAGCGACCGGTCTTGGCCGCGCGGATCCCGGCCGGCGGCGGCCCCGGCGAAAGGCCGAACACCTGGCTCGGCTCCACGTTGCCGAGCAGCGACAGGCCGTAGGCGCGCGACGCGTCGTCGAGGTGGCTGTTCGGGGCCACGAAAGCGTCGAGCAGCGTCAGCTGGTCGGCCGGGGTGGTCGTCGAAAGGGCCCAATTGCCATGGACCGTGGTCTCGACCATGCCGAGGGAGTCGTCCCACGCTTGCACCGCCGCCGCCGCCCCGATGTGGTCGAAGAGCGCCTGACCCGCCGAGTTTGTACTGATCTCGATCATGGGCGCGGCTTCGGACCGCTCCCACCCGGTGAGGCCCCGACCCTGCTCCTGGGCTTGGGCGAGCAGCGTGCCGAGAATCTGGACTTTGAACGTGCTGGCGAGGGCGAGCTGCGGCCCAGGATCATAGGTGAAGACCTGTCCGGTGTTGAGATCCTCGACGGCCGACGTCGTGGTCTGGGGCAGACCCGCGAGGTACCGGTCGAGTTGAGGCGTGAACGGGTCCTGGGAGCCCCCCCTCGGTCACCCAGTAACCGGCACCGGCGCGGGCAATGCCGACGACCGGCAACGCGAGGGGTTGGCCTGCCGGGGATCCGGCGAACTGCGCGTAGCCGAAGGCGAAGATCCCGCCGTCGGCGGCGACCAACCAATATCCCTGCCCGCTGGGCGTCGGCCCGATCCCCTCGATCGGCGCACTCAACGGCTTGCCGGCAAGCGAACCGAGTGCCGGCGCGCCGCCGTAGTCGAAGACGTCGCCGCCGGAGACGGCCGCCTCGCGCAGGAACGCCGACGAGCGGACCGGTCCAGAGGCCGCGCGCATTGACGCCGAGGACGGGGCGGCCAGGCCCACCGAGCCGAGGACGAGGGCTGCCCACGCCATCGTCCCCCGCCGCCACCAGTCCCCCCGACGCGCCACGCACCCGCCCCCATCCATTTGAGTGGTCGAAACAATAGGCTTCGAGCTACCGGGGATGCACCGCGTCACCGGCTCCGGCGACCCGCCGATGCTTCCCACGTCAGTCCACCGGACCAACTGACGCCGTCGCCTTGCCGCCGGACCACTCGGTCGCGGATCTGACTACCGGACGATCGGGCAGGATCCCCGACGTCATCAATGGCGACGCCCACAACAACCGAAGTTCGACGTGTCGCGACGCGATGGCCGCTCAACGTCGGCCAGGTCTACACGACCCTGCAGCGCCTTGAACGAGACGGCCTCATCGAGTCCGACAACGCTGAGGACGACGGGCCGCAGAACGTCTTTCGGATCACGTCAGCGGGGGACGGCGAGCTGGCGAGCTGGCTGCGCACCCCGCCCGACTTGACCGCACCGCCCAGAGACGAGCTGGTGATCAAGGTGCTCTCGGCCCTGCAGGTGCCCGGTGTCGACGTGCAGGACGTCGTCCAGGTGCACCGCCGCTACCTCGTCGAGCTCATGCAGCAGTGGACGCGCCTCAAGGAGGACGAGGCGGAGTTCGATCTCGGTCTTGCCCTCGTCGTCGACGCCGAGCTCTTCCGCATCGACTCGGTGGTCCGATGGCTCGACGCGGTGGTCGCCCGGTTGGAGCGTGCCGAAGTGGACCGGCCAGCTCTCGATCCGCCCGCGCCTCGGCTTCGTCGGCGACTGGCCGGGCGGCGATGAGCACTCCCCGAGTCTCCCGGAGGCGTCGGCGGCCTCCTGGAGGCGTCAGCGGCCTCGTGCACCGACCCCGGCAGCCAGTAGGCCACCGTCCGCGGGTGGGCATGCTGTCCCTCGCGAGCTACGGTCATGTCGTCCATCGCAGTCACGTTCTGCTCGGCTGATCCGTCGTCACCTCGGCGAAGGTGCGGTCGCCGATGTGACCGCCCTTCCCCGGGGAGACGAAGATGAGTCCCACGATCCGCAGCCTGGTGATCCCGGTGTCCGACCTGGGCGCCGCCAAGGCCGTCTACACCGCGCTGCTCGGCACGCCGCACACCGACCAGCCCTACTACGTCGGGTACAACGTCGACGGCTTCGAGGTAGGCCTGAATCCAGGCGACGTGGCCGGCGGACCGGTGGCCTACGCCGACGTCGAGGATCTCGACGCGACCCGCGCGACCTTGCTCGAGGCTGGTGCGACCGAGCGCAGCGCCCCGCGCCAGGTCGCCGCCGAGGCGCGGGTCTGCGTGCTCGCCGACGCCGACGGCAACCCGATCGGTCTGCGCGGCCGGTAGCCGTCGGCGAGGCCGGGTCGCCGCCGCGCTCGGCGAAGCCCCGGCCTTGGGAGTGCCGGGCGCGCAGATCAACGAACTCCGCCCACTAACGGTCCGCTCAGGATCGCCTGCATGGTGACGACCATGCCGCGCTCGGAGGCTCCTGGAGTGCCCTATGCCGGCAACGCTGACTTCGAACCGCAACGGGACGCGGACCAAGACGGTGACCACCGACATCGGCCCGATCGAGCTCGACGCGCCGGACGTATGATTTCATCAACGAAGTAACCGAAGTCCACCTCAATCACGAGGCCCGGTTACCCCGTTTCTGCGACAGTCCCCAGGACTCGGCGTACTCACCGTTTGGACGGTCGCGTCACTCGTGATCGGCAGCCTGCTATTGCAGCGCCGTGACGCATGAGCGCGGGCGGATCGCGCAGCCCGGCCACGATCAGCGGCCAACGGCGCGGTAGCTTGAGGCGGTGGGCGTCGATCCGGTCCCCGAGCACCTCCACACGGTCACGCCGAGGCTGGTCGTCTACGACGCAGCCGGCGCGATCGACTTCTACAAGGAGGCGTTCGGAGCCGAGGAGGTGGGCGACAGGTTCAGCGGGCCAGGCGGTAAGATCATCCACGCTGAGATCTGTATCGGGGACTCGATAGTGATGCTCACCGACGAGTCGGGCGACGCTTCCCCGGCACGCTCACCGCAATCCCTGGATGGAACGGTCAGCGCCATCATGGCCACCTACTGGTCAGATGTGGACGGGGCGTGGCAGCGTGCCGTCGCCGCCGGCGCCGAGGTCGTCTACCCGTTGGCCGACCATTTCTACGGCGAGCGGGGTGGCAGGCTCCGCGATCCCTACGGCCAGCAGTGGATGCTCTCCCAGCGGATCGAGGATCTCTCGGGCGCCGAGATCGACCGTCGAGCCTCAACGTTGTTCGACAATCGGAGCTGACGCCTGGCACCAGCGCCGCCCCGGCCCGCCCGGCCGATTCGTCGGCTCGGGGGCCAGGCTCCCCGGTCAGGCGCTCGGCGCGCCACGCCATCGTGACGTCGCACTCTTCGAGGTGCGAGCCCCCTGACGACGACCCCAGGGTTGGCCGGCCCCCTGCACCATCCCGCCGGACACTCGTCGTGTCGTACGACCCAGATCTCCGACTGAGGTAGAAGAAGTCCCCTCGGGAGGGCCCGTCACCGCCAGCGGCGGAAAGGTCAACCGACACCATCCCTCTCCGCAGTGACCACGACAGTGGCGCAGTCCATCGTGAAGCTGCCGCTCACCGCGTCGATGGCGGCACCGGTTCCCATGAGTAGCTCTTCGAGCTTGCCCGTCGGGAACAGGTTGCGGCCGTCACCGCGCTCGCTGGCACACCAGCACAACCCTCACCGACATCAGCAAGGCACCGCACGGCGTGCCGCGTCCAGTCGATCCAGACGCTGCAGGAGTATGTCGACAGGCTCCGACCTTCGGCCAACGCCTCGACAGGGCGGCGTCTAGGACCTGCCCGACCCCATGATCTCACCTTCAGATTCAGGAGGCTCGCCGGGCCGTGAAGAGGAGGTACTCCCAGTCCATGATCGTGGTTCGGATGCCGCGGTCGTAGCGTCGAGCGAGTTCACTGAGATCGTGGTCGAGCGCGGCAATGCGATCGGGCTCCTCGGCGAGACGTCGGTAGGCGGCAACCGTTGGACCGTAGTTCGCCTTGAAGTAATCCCGGAACACCTCGGGAGTCTCGAACCCGTCCACCGTGACCACCCGGCGGTCCGTCACGACCTCGGTCACCCGGTCACCGAGGAGGGCGCGGACGTGCTCCTCGTCACCCCACAACGGCGGTGGCTGGACGCCCGTGGGCGGGGGCGGCGAATAGGGCTTCATGACCGAGAACATCTGGCCGACGAATCCCTCCGGAGTCCAGCTCACGAGACCGATCGTCCCTCCTGGCCGACAAACTCGGACCAGCTCGTCGGCGCTCGCCTGATGATTGGGTGCGAACATGACCCCCACGCACGACAGCACGACGTCGAACTCGCTGTCGTCGAACGGCAACGACTCGGCATCGGCTTGCCGCCAGGTGACCTTGGCCTCCCGGGATACGGACAGGCGCTGGCCTGCTTCGAGCAGCTCCGGGGTGAGATCGCACGCCGTGACGTGCGCGCCCCGCAGTGCGGCGGGGATGGCGGCGTTGCCCGACCCGCAGGCCACGTCGAGCACGGCGTCGCCGCCCTGGACATGGCACGCACCTACTAACACCGCCCCGAGGCCGGGGATCACGTCGGCGGCCACCGCTGGGTAGTCGCCCATCGCCCACAAGAGGCGATGCCTCGCCTTGAGCTGGGCGTCGGCGTCGGCGTCGGCGTCGGCGTCGGCGTCGGCGTCGGCGTCGGCGGGGTCGTTGAGCATGATCATGCCGTTCCTCCTGGCAGGTGTCGCACCGGTTCCCATCGCCTCGACGAGCCAACCTGCGAGATGGTCGGTCGCGCGCGGCCCCCTCAGAAATGGCGACGCATCGTGGGGAGAGAGCAGTCCGCCGCTGACGCAGGGCCGGGTTGCGCTGGGAGCCACGCGGTCATCGTCTGACGCCGGCCGAGGTCGCACAAGTACAAAAGTTGAAGCGCGGCGGGTAGCGTCGCGGCATGGAGGGATACGGTCAGTTCTGCCCAGTGTCCAAGGCGGCCGAGGTGATCTGCCAGCGCTGGACGCCGCTCATACTGCGTGAGTTGCTCGTGGGCAGCACCCGGTTCAACGAGATCCGACGCGGCGTCCCCGGCTGCTCACCGGCGCTGCTCTCGAAGCGCCTGAAGGACCTTGAGCGAGCCGGGGTCGTCGAGCGCGGCGCCTCCGCCCGCTCGGCGACCTACCGACTGTCAGTGGCCGGGCGGGAGCTGTTGCCGGTCATCCTCGGACTGGGCGAGTGGGGCCACCGCTGGGTCCGCACCGACTACCGAACAGAAGAGCTCGACCCCGGCTTGCTGCTCTGGGACGTGAGGCGCAACCTCGATCCCTCCGGGCTCGGAGTGCAACCGGTAACGATCCAGTTCGTGTTCCCGTCGCTTCCCGCCAAGAAGCGCTTCTACTGGATGGTCGTCGACGGCCACGACGTCGATCTGTGCCTCACCGATCCCGGCAGGGTCGTCGACGTGACCGTCGAGGCCGACCTACGCACCGTCACCCAGGTGTGGATGGGCGACGCCCGCTTCGCGGACGCCCTCGCCGACGGGAGCATCACACTCCGGGGACCGAGCCGCCTGACCCGCCGGATACCCAGTTGGTTCGGCCAGCACCCTCGCTTCGCCCAGGTGCGACCCGCCGGAGCACCCCCGGCAGCGTAGCCTCTACGGTCGTGCGGCGTCCGCTTGCCGCCGGGGCCTCGGGAGGATCGGATGGCCACTGTCAGCGTCCGCTACATCGTCTACGACGTCGGCGCCGCCATCGACTTCTACTCCGCACACCTCGGGTTCCGCGTCGACATGCACCCGGCACCTACCTTCGCCATGCTCTCTCGTGGCGACCTCCGCTTGGTGCTCTCGGCGCCGGCCGGTGGGCCCGGTGGGGGCGAGGCCATGCCCGACGGCACCCTCCCCCAGCCCGGAGGCTGGAACCGGTTCTCGATCGAAGTGGACGACCTCGAAGCCACCGTCGAGCAGCTGCGCCAAGCAGGCGTCAGGTTCCGAAATGCCCTCGTCACCGGCGTCGGGGGCAAGCAGGCTCTCGTCGAGGACCCCTCCGGCAACCCGGTCGAGCTGTTCCAGCCCACCCGCCCCGAGGCCCGCCTCGGCAGAGACTGAGCAGGGACTGGCGCTTGTGGAGAGCGCCGCCGCGGTCAGAGCGCACCTCCTCCAGTGCCTTCCGCTCTTGCATCGACTCGCCATCGACTCGTGTACGGTGCGCCGCCTTCCATGGACTCGGCCGGATGGCCCATACTCGAGAGATGCCCGGCCAGTCGCAGACCTGGATCGTGATGCTTCGCGACGTCTCCGCCTCCGTCCAGGTGGAGGGTGAACCGGTGGTGGTGGCCAGCCTGGTGCTGGAAGCCGAGACCGGGCTGGTGCTCGGTGTCAGGGTGGCATCCGGCGGTCCCGACGCGCTGGCCCAGGCGCTCGAGACTGCTCTCACCGAGCCACCCGGGACACTGCCGGCCAGCACTCCTGGCCTCTTGATCTGCGCCCGGGCTATCGCCACCGACGTCGAGACAGCGCTGGCGCGCCTCATGCCCAGCGGGGCATTGCCGCCGATCCGCGAGACTGCCCCGGTTGCCGGTGCGGAGGACGTCTTCGACTCCTTCCTCGGCCACTTGGCCGGGCGGCGCCAGCCTGAAGAGCCCCCCGAGCCAGAGGACTGGTCGATGGCGTTCGAAGCGGCACGACGGTACCGGGAGCAGGCGCCGTGGGACCGCTGGAGCGACGCGGTGCACCTCCTCCTCGAGCTGGACGGTCCCGATGGCCCCGCTCGCTATCTCTGCGTGGTGCTCGGGGCCGAGGGCATCCAGCGGGGCCTCGTGCTCTATCCCGGAACAGAGCTTCCCGCCACTCTCGGCCACTCGGGGCCCGACGGGCCGGTGCGACCCCCTGTCGGGACGCTGATGCTCTTCCTCGACCCGCCGTCGGAGCTCCCGGCGGAGGTGGCGGCCAAGGCCCTCCGCTACGGATGGCCGGCAGACGACGAGCTGCTCCCGGCCTTCCTGGGGATAACAGCCGACGGTCCGGCCGAGGCGAGCCGCCGGGACGTGCAGCACCTCAGCGTCGCCGCCGCCGCCGTGACGGCGCACGACCAGCGCGGCCCGATCGTGGTTGGCTCGACCAGCACCACGACGGGCGAGCTGGCCCTCCGGGGCGGGCTGCGGGCCACGTTCTCGCTCGCCGTCTCAACCGGCCACGCTGGGTATGACCGGGACGCCGAGGTGCACGAGGACGAGACCACCGCGGACCAATCGGGAGGGCACGCCGTCACCCCCGCCACCATCGATACCCTCTTCGCCGCCTTCCTCGCCGACCAACGGGACCGCCTGGCCCGGCGGACCTGGCGCAAGTACGAGACCATCATCGAGCTCCTCGCCGACTGCCTCAACGGCTACGGCCACCAGTCACTCGACGCCGTCGAACGCCGACGGTGGGAGGCCGCCTACGAGGAGGACGAGAACGCCTTCGTGCGCCTCTTCGGCGCCGACAAGATCGTCGACAATCTGGGCGAGTTCCTCGGCTACTTCATGATCCGCAAGGTCGCCGCCGGCGAGGAGCTGCTCCGGGCGGCCGGCACGGTCACGAAGAAGCTGGCCAAGTGGTTGGCCGAGCACGGCCACCTCGACGCCGACGACGCGGACGTTGCCACCGAGCGAGGGGCGGACGCCACCCGGGAGCTACCGAGGGCCGAGCGGCTCTCTCGTCTTCTTTTCGAGCACGCCCACCGCTCGCCGCTCGACGTGAGGGATCTGGACTACGACGACTACCTCGAGGACTATCTCACGATCGACCGGGTCCAGCCTGGGCAGCTGTGGTTCGAGGGCGGCTTCGGGCCGGTCGAGGTGCCCGAGGCCGCCTCGGCGCTCGCCCAGCCCGGCTGGTCGCTCAGCGTCGTCCTCGCTCGACGCGGCGGGCGCTGGCAGCTGGTCGAGGTCGGCAACGTCTACCCGTGACGTTCCTCCACGGCGCTACAGCCACAGAGCACCGGCTCGAACACACCGGAGCGGCGGTCGTGTGGGGGTGGTGCTGGTCATCGCTACGGCGTCTCCTTCGAGCGACAGGGTGGGTTGCGCGGACGGCGATCGGCGGCGTGGGCGGCGGCTACGGCGCCGTCGGCGGGGGTGCGAAGAGCTCGACCTCGAGGCCGTCGGGGTCACGAAGGACGAAGCCCGAGCCGTACGGGGCATCGGTGATCGACCCGGGTTCGGCTTCTCGCTCGGCGAGTAGGTCGTGCCACGCGGCGAGCGCCTGGCGGTCGCTGCAGGTGATGGCGACGTGCTCCACGCCGGCGGTGGCCGCGCTCGATAGCGCCAGGAGCCATCCACCGGCCGGGCTGGCGAGAGTGACGTGGCCGCTGCCGTCGGTGGCAATCTCCCCGTCGACGTGCACCAAGCCGAAGGCGCGCGCGTACCACTTTTCGCTGCGACGCAGGTCGGTGACATTGGCGGCGATGTGGTTGAGCGGCCCGAGCGTGGGCTGCTCTGCGCTGACCGGAGCGAAGGCGCGCGCCTCGTCCTCTTCGAGCGAGGGTCCTACAATGCGCGAGTCGTGCTCGGCGCTCAGCCGGACCAATGTCTCGAGATCGACGTCGAAGTCACCGGGCGACGGCAGGCGCAGCTCTGTGGTCGGGGTCCCGGCCGCTTCGACGAGCCCGAGGAAGCTGTCGTCGCCATGCACGAGCAGGAGGCGCGCCGGGCCGGGGCTCGTCACCCGGAAGGTGTGCTCGGTGCCGGTCGGGACCACGACGTAGGTTCCCGGCCGCCCTACGACGGTCTGGTCCTCGCAGCGGACGGCGACCTCGCCGTCGAGGACCAGGAAGGAATCCTCGAGGATCTCGTGGACGTGGCGGGGCGGCGACCCGCCGGCCGGGATCGTGAGCTCGATCACCGTTGGGGTTCGCGGCGCCCCCTCAGGATTGCGCAGCACAGCGAGCGTGCCGAGGAACCACCACGCTCGGCTGGTGTGGGAATCGGTGGCGATCTGGCGATCGATCGGCTCGGCGAGCGCGCGAACGGTGGTGTGGCTCATGGAATCTCCTCTGGATCGGTTGGTTGGCTCATGAAGACATCGAGCGCGGAGATGAGGGTCGACTCGCCGGTCGTAGCGTCGAGATCAACGCGTCGATCGCCCAGCTCACCGCCTGTTGTGCATCGGCGTCATCGAGGCCGCTATCCTCGGCGATGAGCACCCACGACGCAGCGCTGCACAGGTGGCAGATCACCGCAACGACCCGCCGAGCCGTGTCCGTGTCGAGCTCGTCGGTGAGCGGCTCGAGGGCGCCCTTGATGGCGTCGACCCGCTGCCCGCGCACGGCGGAGCGGGTAGCCCGACCCGCGGTCGTGCGCACCAGGGCACGGGCGAGCCTGGGCCGCGTGGACAGCCGGCCGGCGGCTTCCAAGAGGCTCGAGGAGATGCCCTCGGGACCGGCAATGTCGAACGGGACCCCGAGCGATCCGTAGAGGTGCTCGCCAGCGGCCTGGAACAGCGATGCCCGATCCGGGAAGTACCGGTAGAGCGTCCGTAGCGAGATCCCCGCCGAGTTGGCCACGTCCGCCATCGACACGTCGTCGGCGGCGTTGGACTCCAGCTCCGAGATCACCGCATCGAGCACCGTCGTCCTGACTTGCCGCGCCTGCCGGTCTCGGAGGGACGTGCCCTGCTCTGGCATGGCATAACTATGCCAGTGTGACACGCTTGTGTCAAGCGATCGCCGCTCGCCCACGATTGGCGGCCACCAACCCGTCCGACACGACCTCGGCGGCCGAGATCCTGCGGTTTGCTCACCACCAGGTCTGGAGCGTGCAGCTGCTGGTGGTCAACGACTGGACGCTCATGGCCATCTGCCCCCGCAGCGCCAAGTGGTCGCTCTGACCGTGATGCAGCTCATCCACCAGGCCTTACGGCGGTACTTCCCTTCCTCGCCGATGGCGAGGCATCGATCCTCTTGTCGAGAATGTGCAATCAGGAATGCACCGTCTGGCGGAGACGGCGACGGTCCCAGCCGATCTGACGCCGCAGCCAAGGTCAGGTTGTCGGGCTGAACTGGCGGAGCGTTGTTTCGATTTGGCTGGCGAGCCAGGACTGCTAGAGGCGGGCTGGCCAGCCGAGGTCGGCTACCAGCATCGTGTAGATGTCGGGGCTGACGAGCACCGAGAGGGCGTCTGCTACATGCGGTCGTCTGCCGGGAGTGGCGGCCGTGGCGGCCGTGGCGGCCGTGGCGGCGAGGGAGAGCATGTCGGCCCGTCGCTCACTGTCATCGCGATGTGCGAGGTCGTCGAGCTCTCTGTCCGTCCCAGCGCTTTGTCGGATCATCCGAGCGATCGAAGCGGTGCATTCATTGATCTTGCAGGCCAACGTCGCTAGGCGTTCCCCCCGCTGCCAGTGACTGGTGGCGTCGAGCATTTCCTGCCACTCCCGGCGGTGGTCAGGGCTCTACGAGATCGCGCATGAGCAGCTGATGACATGACAAACGTCGGAGAGGATGGCAGCTGATGCCACGACCGACCAAGACCTCCGCAACGGCGTCGGCGGGAGCTATGGACAACTAACCGTGAATGCAGACATCGCCACGCCTGGCTTACGAGTTGATATCCGAGAGGGCGGCACGGCGGTTCACGCGTGCCTTGGTCAGTGTTGCTTTGGTCACTGCTGCGGCCGTCATGGCGAGAGCGACGCCGTCACAGAGTAAACGCCTCACCAACATCGGTCTCCTCAATGGGGCGCACGCCGAGTCGATCGGGCCGCCAGTCGAGCAGTGATGGCTGCCTGAGGCCATCTCCGCCAGGGATCTGCGGTCAGGCGTCGATGGCGGCGCGGAGGCCGGCGAGTCGAGACCGGTCGAGGGAGTACCAGACCCACTTGCCGCGGCGGTCGCCGTGGACCAGCCCCGCCTCGCCAAGGACCTTCAAATGGTGGGAGATGGTCGGCTGGGACTTGCCGAGCGGTCCGACGAAGTCGCATACGCAGACCTCGCCCTGGGGGGCGGCCGCCAGCATCGAGAGCACCCGGAGGCGGACCGGGTCGGCCAGCGCAGTGAAGCCGCGGGCCAAGCCGGCGGCTTCGCCCACGTCGAGCGGCGCTCCGAGCACCGATGGGCAGCACTCCTCCAACCCCGGCGCCTCCGACAATGGCGCCCCCGACACTGCGCTGCGCTCACCCACCGATACACTCTCCTATTGACAAACCTGGCAACTATCCCTTGACTGTAGATGGGAGATTGACCACCATCGATGCGTCAGGTACCGTACATCGATGGCCGCCGATGTGTCAACGGTCCCTCGCTTCGTCGGGAATCGGGCGATGAGACGGTCAGCGGGTCAGCAGGCGTTCAAACGTCGCGGCGATGCTCCCGACGTGGTCGATGGACTGCTGGAGGGTCTCTGGCAGCATGAGCACGCCTTTCCGGCTACGAACCTCCAGCGCTACGCACGCGGGTCCGCTTACATCCATCTTCACTTCCGCCCCCGCTGCAAATGTGGCGAGGTCGAATTCGGCGATCTGTGTGCCGTCTTTGATCACCCCGTTGAGGACCGGGAGGGATCGGCGTGTGCCGTCAGCAGTGACGGTCGCGCTTGGGTTGTGCACACCAAACGGAGTAGCGATGAGCGCCCGGTGCTTGTCGGCGTTGTCCAGCCGACCGATGTTGCCCAGCGCGTTAACGTCGGAGGGGTCGATCCCGCGAGCGGTCATTTCGGCGAGGTCTTCCACGCCGGGCGGCTGGTATGGCTGCAACGCCTTGACCTGTGCGAGCAGGGGCGCCGGGAGCCCTGTGGTGAGCTTCGTCCAAGCTTTCCCCAGGTCATTGTTGAGCACGTTCCCCTGCGCATCGAAGGGGCAAGTCTGGAAGATGGGGAAGCCTGCCTTTGTGCGTCGCCTTCTCGGGACGTTGGCGACGACCAGATGATCCAACGCGGAACGGACGTTGTGGATCACATCGCCGACCATGACCGGGAGGATTTCGTCAGGTTCCCCAGTGAATCTCAGGACGAATCGCAGAAAATCGCGCTTTCCCTTGCGGTACGTCTCGGGGACCGCGTCGTAAGGGTGGCGCTCGGAGAACCGCCGTATCTCATCTGCGACCTCATCGAGGTGGTCCTGCGCCCGAAAGAGCTTGAGCCACCACGACTCAGTCATTCGTTACCCTTGGAGGACGATGCCGAAGACGAACGGCGACGGGCCGACGCAGACAACGCAACCGGCCGAGGGCGAGCCGGTGGAGATCCCCGTTCCCACGCGGGAAGAGGTCTTCCGTGACCTGGGGAAAGTTGCCAAGGCACGAAAGCCTCCTACTCCGGACGACGACGCCGACGATCCTCGCGATCCCGCTTAGCCCTCGTCAGCGCCTCCCGGTACAGCGGCCACCCATACTTCCAAACGAGGACCGTGACCGCGAGCGTGCCGAACAGGCCAAACGCGCTGAACGCGACTTCCACCGTGCTCACCTGCTGACGGGGAAGGCAGACCGGAGGATCAGCAGGGCGAATAGCGACTGCTCGTCGCCCCGGTGGTTGTACCGCCAGACGTACTCGTTCACGTACCCCTGTAGGTATTCGCGAGAGACGGCGTGATGCGTCCCGTCGATCCCGCGCTTCACCAGAGACCAGAATCCCTCGATGGTGTTGGTGTGTACGACGCCGCGCACGTACTCGCGCTTGGAGTGGTTGACCATCCGGCGCTTGTGCCCATCGACGCGCAGACCTCCCTCATCCGTGTAGACGGTGGCGGCGGGGTCAAGGCGGCCCTCGACGTGCTCGGTGAGCGTGGCCGCGCGAGTGCTCGGGACTACAAACGCCGCGACCTTCCCGTGCTTGGTCACCGTCACCGGCTGCCCGTCAAGAGACTGCACGCGGTTGCGCTCCACCATGCCGAAGATCGGAACCTTCTTCTTGTCCGACCACTTCT
>JBOGGF010000089.1:0-3923 GCA_050743965.1 Acidimicrobiales bacterium | reverse complement strand
CGGGACCCTCGCTCCCGTCGAGCGACAGCGGCAGGCCCACCACCACCACCTCGGCGCCGGCATCCTCGACCACGGCGGCGATCGCCCCGTGGTCGGCCGCCCGGTCGCCCGAGCGCACGATCATCGCCCTCGGGAACGCCATCGCGCCGCCTCCTCCACTGACCGCCACGCCGATCCGGCGGGCGCCGAGGTCGATTGCCACCGCCCTGGTCACGCGCCCACCAAGGCCCGCCGGGCCTGAGCGAGCGCCTCGTCCAAGCGGCCTGGGTCCCTGCCCCCGGCCACTGCCACCTCCGGCGATCCCCCGCCGCCGCCGCCCACGATGCTCGCGATCTGCTTGACCAGGGCTCCGGCGTCAGGCTCCCCCCCGGTGGCAGCGGCGATGGCCACCCGGCCGCCGTCGGTCACCCCGCCGACCACGGCGGCCCGGACGCCCCGGTGGCCGCGGACAGCCTGGGCCAGCCCTCGCAGCTCGTCGGCACTCCGGTCGTCCCTACGGGTGACGACGACGCCGTCGACGGCGGCGGCGGCGAGCTCGGCGCCCTCGGAGGACAGCATCGACGCCCGGAGACGGCCGAGCTCCTTGTCGGCTGCCCGCTGGCGGTCCACCAGCTTCTGCAGCGCCTCGAGCACGCCGTCGGGCTCTACTCGCAGTAGGGCCGCCGCCTCCTGCACGACGGCGTCTCGCCGGCGAGCCCGCTCGACCGTCGCCAGTCCGGTGACCGCCTCGATGCGCCGGGTGTTGGCACCAATCGAGCCCTCCGACACGACGGCGAGCGGGCCGACCATCCCGAGTGCGTCGACGTGCGTGCCCCCGCACAGCTCGAGAGAGCGCGGTCCCGCCCGCACCATGCGGACGACGTCCCCGTACTTGTCACCGAAGAAGGCCACCGCGCCCAAGGCATCGGCCTCCGACTTGGGGACCTCCAAGGTCTCGACCCGGTCGTCGGTGAGCATGTCGGCATTGGCGAGGTCGCTCACGACTGCCAGCTCCTCCGGCGCCGGCGCGCCGGGATGGCTGAAGTCGAAGCGCAGCCGGTCGGGTGCCACCAGGGAGCCCTGCTGGCGCACGTGCTCACCCAGCACCTGCCGCAGTGCGGCGTGCAGCAGGTGCGTGCCCGTGTGGTTGCGGCGGATGGCCTCCCGGCGGGGAGCGTCGATGGCGGCCAGGGCGTCCTGCCCGGGGAAGAAGTCGCCCGTCAACCGCACCCGGTGGGCCACCAGGCCTGGGAGAGCCGACACCGTGTCGCGGACCTCGGCCCGCCCCGTCTCGGTGACTATGGTCCCGGTGTCGCCGACCTGGCCCCCGCCCTCGGCGTAGAACGGCGTCTGGTCCAAGAACAGCTCCGCCGTCCCCGGCTCGCTGCCGGCCAGCACGCCGACGACGCGGGCGGGCGAGGCGTAGTGCAGCGGGGAACGGCCCACGAAGACCGTCGGACCCTCTGCATCCAGCAGGGCCCGGTAGCCCTCCTCGTCGGCGGCCGCCGGCGCCCGGGCCGCCTGGCGGGCGCGGTGCCGCTGCTCGGCCATGTGCGCGTCGTACGCCGCCCGGTCCACCGTGAGCCCCGCCTCCGCCGCCAGCTCCACCGTCAGCTCGACGGGGAAGCCGTGGGTGTCGTGCAGCCGGAACGCCGCCTCCCCGGGCAGGACCGTGCCGCCGGTGGCCCGTGCGTCCGCCAAGGTCGCGTCGAACAGCGTGAGGCCGGTGCGCAGGGTGCGGTCGAACCCGGCCTCCTCGCGCTCGACGACCGACTGCACCATCTCGAGCTCGTCCGGGAGGCTCGGGTAGGCCTCCCCCATCACCGCGGCCGTCGTCTCGGCCATGGCCGGCGTGACCGTCGACTCGGTGCCGAGGCGACGGGCCGCCAGGACCGCCCGGCGGATTACCCGCCGCAGGACGTAGCCTCGCCCCTCATTGGACGGGAGCACGCCGTCGGCGACGAGCATCGTCATCGCCCGCCCGTGGTCCGCCAGGACCCGGAGCGCGACGTCGCTCCGCTCGTCTGCACCGTAGCGGACGCCGGTCAGCGCTTCGGCCCGCTCCACCAGGGGACGGAGTACGTCGGTGGCGAAGATCGAGTCGGTACCCTGGAGGATCGGGAGGATCCGCTCGAGACCGGCGCCGGTGTCGATGTTCTTCTTCGGCAGCTCCTCCGTCGACCCGTCAGCCTGCCGGTTGAACTGCATGAACACCAGGTTCCAGATCTCGACGAACCGCTCGGCCCCGCCGCGGGCCGGGCCGCCAGGTTCGCCGTAGGCGGCGCCCTTGTCGAAGTAGATCTCCGAGCTCGGCCCGCACGGGCCGACGTCACCCATCCGCCAGAAGTTGTCCTCGCCCATACGCTGCACCCGTCCGGCCGGGACACCGACGCCGTCCACCCACACCGCCGCCGCCTCGTCGTCGCTCTCATGGACGGTGACCCACAGGCGGTCCGCCTCCACGCCCAGCACCCCGGTGACAAGGTCCCAGGCGAACGGGATGGCCTCGGCCTTGAAGTAGTCTCCGAAGCTGAAATTGCCGAGCATCTCGAAGAAGGTGCAGTGGCGGCTCGTGGTGCCGACGATGTCGATGTCGACCGTGCGGAAGCACTTCTGCACCGTGGTGGCGCACGGCCACGGGGCCGCCTCCTCGCCCACGAAGTACGGTTTGAAGGGCACCATCCCGGCAATGGTGAAGAGCACAGACGGGTCGTGGGGGATCAAGCTGGCAGAGGGGACCACCTGGTGGGCCCTGGACGCGAAGTACCCGGTGAACGCAGCGCGGAGCTGATTGGCGTCCATCCGAAGCACACTACCGGCGCGTGCGGACAGCGCCTCCCCGGGCCCGGGCCGCGCTGGGAGGTTGCCGATCCAGCGCGGCCGGGCGGGCGTGCTTGGCGTGGCGAGGCTGGCCCTCGAGGTCGTCCCACAGCTCGGCCTCCCGGCGGGCCCGATCCTCCCGCCCGGCGTCGACGGCGATCCGGAGGCGCGACCTGGCCTGGCGCAGGGACGTGGCGGCACCACCCGAGAGCCCGCCGGGCAGGACGGTGGCAACCGCCCGGTCGATTCGGCGCCGGAAGCGCCGCCGCACCCACACCGAGCCGGCAACCCCGATGACGATGCCGACGGCGACCCACCGGGCACGCTTCATCACGGCGGCTCCCGGAGCCGCCGAAGGCCCCCGGCCGTGCCGGCTCGGAGCGCCATGACCTTGAAGAGGGGCACCGCCACCACCCGCTGGGCAATCCTCGTAGCGGCGTCGACGGTCGCCGTGACCGACTCGGTGTCGGCCAGCACGGCCTCAACCCGGGCCATCTCGCTGGCAGCCTTACCCGCGACCTCGCGGGCATCGTGGACGAGGGGCACCGTCTCTCCCCGTAGTGCCTCGACACCACGCTCGAGCCGCCGCACCTGACCGACCAGGACCACGGCGGCGGCGAGGACGACGGCCGCCGCGACGCTAGCGACCACGGCGGCCGCAAGCACGACGACATCGGTGACAGCCACGGCAGGAGATTACTGCGAGCGCGCCGGCGAACCGGGCACCTCCCCGACCGGCTACTGGTGGCCGTGCCCGGCAACGCCGGTGAGCCCACCGGGCACTCGCGTGCCGCACCCACTCCAAGATGGCCGCGCCATCCCAGCTCAGCGGGTCAGCGCACGGCCATCGCAACCACCGGCTCGATGAGCGGGCGGCCGCCCATCGAGCCGGCGAAGGCGGCGTCGCCGAAGGCGAAGATCCCGCCGTCGGCCGCCACCTCCCAGTAGCCCCCGCCGTCGGGCGTGGCCGCCATGCCCACGACGGGCTGGTCGAGCGGGTGGCCGCCCATCGAGCCGGCGAACGGCGCGTCGCCGAAGGCGAAGATCCCGCCGTCGGCCGCCACCTCCCAGTAGCCCCCGCCGTCGGGCGTGGCCGCCATGCCCACGAGCGGCTGGTCGAGCGG
>JBOGGF010000088.1:0-2454 GCA_050743965.1 Acidimicrobiales bacterium | reverse complement strand
ACGCCCAACTGCCTCCACACGCGGCCGCGCCTTATCAAAACCCGCCAACCACCGCCCGAAATCACCCGTCCACGGATTGAGGCTAAGGGGATTCAAACCCCTGACCTACTCGATGCGAACGAGCGGTCATGCACGTTTGTTGCCGTTGACCGCGTTGACTGCGACAGGAATCCGCAGGTCACGAGGTTGGCTGCGTTGGAGCACAATGATGGCTACCGAGGCTACTGCGGACGCACTGCGGACGCTCGCGACCGCGAACCCGGGTCTTAACCCGATTCCCAGGCGGCTTGCGCAGTGAGCAAGCTCGGCGAAGCCGAGGTGTTATGCCGGGTTTACAGGAGCGTTTGGCGCGGCGTGAACCAAGAATGATTCCGTAGCCGTTGCTTCATCGAATCCTGCGACCGAGGCACGCCATTGGTAGCGTCCCGGAGGCAGTGGTACGCCAGCACCTACGTTGACGGTTAATGGCGATCGGAGCGAAGTGCCGTGGATAGTCCCGGGCGGTCGGCCTGCCTCGACGCCCACTTCGAAGCGAAGACGTTGAGAACCAACGGGGCCCGGAATCAAAACAGGCTGGCCGTCATCGGTCAGCAACTCGCACGTCACGCGGTGTGGCTGATTGGTTTCGCTCCAATCGATATCGAGAAATATCACTACCCCAAATGCCGGCAGCGGTGTCGTGATGGTGGTCCAACCCAACCCGATGGCATTGACCTTGCCTCTCCCGTCCGCTGCTGCATAATCGGCCAGGAACAGTGAAAGCCTCACGCTGGCAGAGGAATGTTTGTGCCGGCGGCCCTATCAGTGGATGCGGTTGTATCAGGAACAATTGGCTGCGGCGAATGCGGAGACGTCGCGTCTATCTCGTTCGTCTGGGTAGTAGTAAAGAGAGCCAGGCCCTCCGAACTATCGATCATCCAGACGCGCTGCGTAGGAACGTTGATCGCGACGGGCGAGAGGGTATCGACAGGCTCAGCCGAGTCCCACATTGCGTCAAACTCGTCTGCCGTGGTGTCAGACTCGTCGTGGTCGCCTAGCTCGTTCGGCATCTGTGCATCTTCCTCTCGTTTACCCATTCAGGGCAATAGCGGTCTTCAATCGCCATTTTCCCTGTTCAACGTCTACTGGGTGGAGAATTATCCGTAACAATCTGTTTCCGGGTGTGCGACCCCTCACAAGTAGGCGCCACCCGCCGTGGTTGGCGTCGTAGTGCCAGCGGGCGTCGTGACGTTTGCGGTCGTAACAGACGTCCCATACCTCGTCAGCAGTGACACCGGGGACCTTGGAGTTGATCTTGGCCTTGACCCAATCCGTGATCTCCACATCATAGATTGGCACGGCCACACCTATAGTCTCGCAGCAGCGCGGAGGCCCTGGCGGCTAGGGCGACCCGCTGAGTCGGTGTGGCGGTCTACGTCTTAACGATCAACCTGATCGGCAAGCACTCGATACACCGTTGCGCGACTTACCCCGAGCGCCGTGGCGATCGTGCTCGCCGGTTCACCGCTGGCGTGCATCCGCTGTGCCAGAGCGGCCTTCGACTTGTCCAATGCCTTCGGTCGACCGATCGCCTGGCCCCTTGCGCGGCGGGCCTCACGTGCTGCTGCACGACGTTCCCTACCTAGCTCCAACTCAAGTTCAGACAAACTAGCCAGTACGCCGGCCACCATTCTGCCTGTGGCGTTGCTTGTGTCGATCCCTTCGCGTAGAGACTTGATAGCGATGTCTTGGTCGCGAAGTTCACGGATTGTGGTCATCACCTCCGCGCAGTCACGGCCAAGCCGGTCAATGCCCACAACGACAATCGCATCGCCGGGACGGGCGTAATCAAGCAGAGCCGCCAGGCCGGCCCGCTGTTCGCGGGTTGAGGTTCCCGTCAACTTGTCGCTGTAGACGCGGTTCGGATCTACCCCCGCCGCGGTGAGAGCGTCGAGCTGTTGGTCTAGCGATTGGTGGCCGGTAGAGACGCGGGTGTAGCCGAGTTGGCTTCCGGTAATGGTAGTGGCGGTCATGCCTTAAGTATGTCTCAAAAGTCTCATAATTGCAAGATTTGAGACACAACTTTTGAGGCAACTTTTGCGACAAGCCGACGTCGGGTTTCCTCCGCCCCAAGACCCCTCAGGCGACTCGTCTCACAACTTTAGTTCTGAGACCGCAGTAGACGACGAGTCCAACTAGGTTCCCGTCGGGCGTTCGCATGTACGGCCCCCGCCGGCTTTCGGCAAACCGGTCGTTGATCATCCACCTGCACGGGGCGGCACCGGTGCCGGTGCAGGCGGGGCCACGAATAACGCTGGATCGGCTATGACGACACTGGGCGGTACATCGCCCTGGCGGGTCACCACAAGTGGTGTCCGCCACACGTCTCCTTGATCGCCGCATTCATTGGTTAGACCGGTGTCGGTCGAAACGCCGCGAAGCGTGCCGTCGGGCTGTGGTTCCAAGGACCAACTA
>JBOGGF010000087.1:0-7081 GCA_050743965.1 Acidimicrobiales bacterium | reverse complement strand
GTCGAGCGGGCCGCGAGCGGGCGCGGCGCGCTGGACGCGATCGACCGGCGCCGCCCCGATCTCGTCGTGCTCGACGTGATGCTGCCCGACCTCGACGGGTTCGAGGTGACCCGCCGGCTGCGCCAGGAGGGGGTGGAGGCGCCGATCCTCTTCCTCACCGCCAAGGACGAGCTCGAGGACAAGATCGCTGGTCTCTCCGCCGGCGGCGACGACTACGTCACCAAGCCGTTCGCGCTGGCCGAGATCGTGGCGCGCACGCGCGCCATCCTCCGGCGGGCCGGTGCCGAGCAGGAAGAGGGCGTCGTGCAATTCGCCGACCTCGAGATGGACGAGGGTGCCCACGAGGTCCGGCGTGGCGGCGAGCCCGTCCGGCTGACCGCCACCGAGTTCAACCTCCTGCAGTTCTTCCTCCGCAATCCCCGCCAGGTCCTCTCCAAGAGCCAGATCCTCGACAACGTCTGGCACTACGACTTCGGCGGCGACGCCAACGTGGTGGAGACGTACGTGAGCTACCTCCGCCGCAAGCTCGAGAAGCACGGCCCGCCGCTCATCCACACGGTGCGGCTCGTCGGGTACGTGCTGCGCGAGCCCGAGCCAACCTGAGTGTCGCTGCGGGTCCGCCTCCTCCTGGCCACGGCCGTCGTCGCCCTGGTGGCCCTGGTCGGGGCGGACGTTGCCACCTTCGAGTTGCTGCAGTCCTCGCTCTACCAGCAGGTCGACAGCTCGCTCGAGCAGTCGCACCAGGTGGTGGAGGGGTCGATTGGTCCCGAGGAGGGCGCACCGGCTCCGGTGCGTCTGGGGCACGGCTCACCGTGCCCCTCGTTGGAGGGCCATCCCGTCACAGCCGAGGGCCTGACCCCGGGCACCGTCATAGAGGTGCGTGATCGCGCCGGCAGGACCGCGTACCGGTGCGCCACGACCGAACTAGGAGAACACAACGAGCTCTACCCGGTGCTGCCGACCAGGCTCACCGGTTTCTCGGGGCACAGATCGGACCCGGACGATCGGATCACGTCCTTCACTGCAGAAGCGCCGAACGGTGACGAGTTTCGGGTGTGGGCGTCGATCCTGGGCGGAGGTCCGGAGAAAGGAGGCGAGCTCATCATTGCCGTTCCCCTGACACGCACCCTCGACATCCTGGGCACCCTCCGCACCCTCGAGATCGTGGTGACCGGCATCGCCGTCGTGGTGGTGCTGGGCCTGGGCTTCTGGCTGGTGCGGGCCGGGCTCCATCCGCTGCGTGAGGTCGAGCGGACGGCGGATGCCATCGCCGGGGGCCAGTTGACCGAACGGGTCGCCGGCGACGAGGCACGTACCGAGGTCGGCCAGGTGGCTCGCGCCCTCAACGTGATGCTCGAGCGCATCGAGGGCGCCTTCGCCCAGCGGGACCGGACCGAGGCCGACCTGCGAGCGTCCGAGGAGCGGATGCGCCAGTTCGTGGCCGACGCCTCTCACGAGCTGCGCACCCCGCTCGCCGCCGTGACCGCCTATGCCGAGCTGTTCGACCGGGGGGCGGCCGAGCGACCCGAGGACCTCGCACGGCTGTTGCAGGGGATCGAGCGCGAGGCGGCCCGCATGGGCCACCTGGTTGAGGACCTGTTGGTGCTGGCCCGACTCGACCAGGGTCGTCCGCTGGTAAGGGAGCCCTTCGACCTGGCCGAGGTGGCCGCCGACGCCGTCGAGATGGCCCGCATGGTCGGGCCCGAATGGCCGGTCGAGCTCGAAGCCGATGGCGCCGGCGAGGAGGTGGGCCCCGTCGTGGTCGAGGCCGACGGTCTGCGCATCCGCCAGGTGCTCGACAACCTGCTCGCCAACGTCCGGGTCCACACCCCGCCGGGCACCCATGCCACCGTGCGCGTCGCCCGTGACGGCGACGACGCCGTGATCGAGGTCGCCGACGACGGGCCGGGCCTCTCCGCCGCCGACGCCCGGCGCATCTTCGAGCGCTTCTTCCGAGCGGACCCGTCCCGCTCCCGAGCCCACGGCGGGGCGGGGCTGGGCCTGGCCATCGTCCAGTCGATCGTGCACGCCCACGGGGGCACGGTGACCCTCGGCGCCGCACCGTCCGCAGGCGCCCGCTTCGTCGTCCGGCTGCCCGAGCACTCGCGGCCCCAGGCGATGGGCGCCGTTGCTGCTGCGCCGGACGCCCTTGCCGGGACCGACGATCGCGCGGCCGGGATCGAGGAAGGTACTGCCGTCACCGCGCGCACCGACGCCGAGGTCAGCACCGGCGAGGCGCCCACCGCGGACGACGGTGCTGATGCCGCCGACGCGGCGACTGCGGGCGACGGAAAAGCCGCCGGCAACGGCGTGCCATCCTCACGGCGCTCCTGGGGCTTCCCCCATCGCCGGCCATAGCGGTCACTGGGATCGTCCCCCGGCGCTTCCCAGTTCACACCTGGCGCACAGCTGGCACCCGGGACGGTGCCAGGCCCCTCACCAATAGTGGAGGTGTCAAGGAGATCACCGTAGAGAGCAGAAAGGAAGGCACCACATGCTTCTCGTCTTCATCAGCATCCCGCTCATGGTCCTGGCTCTAGCCATTGCCACCGTCCCGCTCATCATCGCCATGCGCATGGAGGCGATGGAGCAGCGCGAGGTCGCCGTCTTGCACGAGATGTCCAGCGAGCTGGTCGACGAGCTCCCTGCGGCGGCGTGACGTTGTCGATCATTGCCGGACCGGCACCTGCCGGTCCGGCAATGACGCGTGTGTGGGTGATCAGGCGCGCTCAGCCGGTCGGCGCAATCAGCTCGGAGGGTTTCACACCGCTTGTACCAGTCGAGTGCCAGAGGCGACAAGCCGCCGCCGGCGGGGCCAGGTGGGTCAAGGCCCTGGGAACGTGTCCGGTGACGTCGCCGGGGACGCGGCGAGCGCCACCAACGGTGGTCGACGATGACCTCCGGCACGGCTTCGTCGGCTCTTCGACCGTTGGACGCGGTGCTGGCGGGCCGGGCCGTCAGGCGAAGTCAGGCAACGCCCGCAGCTTGCCCAGAGCGGCGATGAAGGCCCCGGCGAACCGGTAGGCGCGCCCGAGCCCGAGGTACACGCGACGCGACGTGCACACCACGCGGGCGGCCACGTTGAAGAAGCTCGCCCGCAGGCGCTTGCCCCGGCAGGTGGCGAAGACCTCGGGCAGGGCAAGGACCCGGACCCAGCGGGCGACGTTGTAGGCGAGAGCCGAGGCCAGCCACCACACCCAGTTGCCGAAGAAGTTCTGGACCGGGGCGTGGTTCATCCCGAAGTCCCACTTCAGCTGGCGGATCGCCTCTTCTGGTGCCCCGCCCCGCAGGCGGTGGTGGTGCTCGACGTCGACTGCGGTGGCGAAGATCGGCGGGATGTTGGTGACGAGGGCGAAGAACCGCCACCCGCCCAGGTCGTCGGAGGCGAGCTGGTCGCCGGATGCCTTGCGCTGGCGACGCACGATGAGCCGGAGGTCTCGCTTGGCGAAGCGGTAGGTGGTCTCGGCCACTTCGGAGCCAGTGAGCTCGCCTGTGGTCTCCTTCGCCGGGGTCCACACTCGCCCGGAAAAAAGCAATCGCCATTTCCGACTCACACCTGGCGCACAGCTGGTACCCGGGACGGTGCCAGGCCCCTCACCAATAGTGGAGGTGTCAAGGAGATCGCCGTAGAGAGCAGAAAGGAAGCCACCACATGCTTCTCGTCTTCATCAGCATCCCGCTCATGGTCCTGGCTCTAGCCATTGCCACCGTCCCGCTCATCATCGCCATGCGCATGGAGGCGATGGAGCAGCGCGAAGCCCTGCAGGCGGGGGCCCGCCGGGTCGCAGCCGCCCCGGCCGAGGAGCTGCCGCTGGCGGCGTGACGTCGTCGCCCCGGCGGGCCGATCGCCGGTTGCCAGTCAACCGGGTGTCGCTCCGGCTGGACCCGGTTCTACCTCGAAGCGAGCCTAACGGGGGCGCACTAGCGCCCCCGTTAGGCTCGTTGGTATGGCACTCCGGGTGGCGCTCGCCCAGCTCGACCCGGTCGTGGGCGACCTCTCGGGCAACGTCGACCGGGTCATCGACGCCCTGCGGCGGGCCGAGGGAGATGGGGCCGACGTGTGCGTCCTCCCGGAGCTGGTGGTGACCGGCTACCCGCCCGAGGACCTGTTGCTCAAGTCCGGCTTCGTCGTCGACAACCTCGCAGCCGTCCGGTCCGTCGCCGCAGCCACGGACCGATGTGTGGCCATCGTCGGGTTCGTCGAGCCCCTCGAGCTGCGGGCGGTTGGTGCGCCGGCCTCGCCCGACGACGGGGTGGAGGGCACAGCCGCCGGGGCCGAGTCGCTGGCGCCCCGGTCGTCGGGCGACAGGTGGGGCCGGATGCCGGCGCCTGCGGTGGGGACCGCCGGCGGGGTGTGGCGGGGGCAGGAGGAGCCGACCCGCCTCGCCAACGCCGCCGCCATCTGCGCGGGGGGCGAGATCGTCGGGATCTACCGCAAGCATTTGCTTCCCAACTACAGCGTGTTCGACGAGCAGCGGTGGTTCACGCCCGGGTCCGGTTCGCCGACCCTGTACCGGATCGGTGGCGTCCGCGTCGGCGTGTCCATCTGCGAGGACATCTGGGCCGACGCCGGCCCGGTCACGGCGTTGGGCCGAGCCGGCGCCGAGCTCGTCGTCAACCTCAACGCCTCGCCGTACTCGCGGGGGCGTCCGGCCGAGCGCCTGGCCATGCTGACGGCGCGGGCGGCCGAGGTCGGTTGCCCGATCGTCTACGTCAACCAGGTGGGCGGCCAGGACGAGCTCGTCTTCGACGGGGCGAGCGTCGTGCTCGGTGCCGACGGCACGGTCCTCGCCCGGGGTGCACAGTTCCGCGAGGACCTCGTCGTGGTGGACGTCCCCGTCGAACCGGGTGGCGCCACCGACGCCGAGGTGGTCGACCTCGCCCGCCTGCCGCGCCCGAACGGTCGTCCGACCCGGGCTGCTGTCCCAGCCCCGGCCGCAGGTCCGCCACCGCCGCTCGGTCCGGCGGCCGAGGTGTACGGCGCGCTCGTGCTCGGGACCCGGGACTACCTGGTCAAGAACGGTTTTTCGGGCGCGGTGATCGGCCTGTCGGGGGGCATCGACTCGTCGCTGGTGGCGACGATCGCTGTCGACGCCCTGGGGCCCGACCAGGTGCATGGCATCGCCATGCCGTCGCGCTACTCGAGCGAGGGCTCGATCGCCGACGCCCGGCTGCTGGCCGAGCGCCTGGGCATCGACCTCCAGGTGGTGCCGATCGAGCCGGCGCACGTGGCGATGTCCTCGATGCTGGGCGGGGTCCTGGACGGGGGTCCACGGGGGCTCACCGACGAGAACCTCCAGTCGCGCCTGCGCGGCGTGCTCCTCATGGCCGTCTCCAACGCCAACGGGTGGATCGTCCTCACCACCGGCAACAAGAGCGAGCTGGCGACCGGCTACTCGACGCTCTACGGCGACTCGGTCGGCGGCTTCGCCGTCATCAGGGACGTTCCCAAGACCCTCGTCTACGAGCTGTGCCGGTACCGCAACGAGAAGGCGGCGGCCGACGGTCGTCCGGAGCCGGTGCCCCGCTCGGTCCTCGAGAAGCCACCGTCGGCCGAGCTCCGGCCCGACCAGCGCGACGACCAGTCGCTGCCGGCCTACGAGCTGCTGGACCCGGTGCTCGAGGCCTACGTCGAGCGGGACCGGACGGCCGCCGACCTCGTCGCCGACGGGTTCGACCCGGACCTGGTGGGCCGTGTCGTCCGGCTGGTGGACCGGGCCGAGTACAAGCGGCGCCAGATGCCGCCAGGGGTGCGGATCTCGGCCAAGGCCTTCGGGAAGGACCGCCGGATGCCCATCACCAACGGCTACCTTCCGGGCGTCAGCCCCACAGTGGCCGCCGGCGAGCGCCCCGCGCCGGGACCCGAACGGCCGTGGCGACCTGCTCCGCCGGGCGGCGACGAACCCGGGGCCCTGACGCTCCACCAGGCGGCCGCGCTGATCGGCGCGTACCGCTGGGTGGAGGAGCAGCTGTTCGCCGTCACGGGCCGGTGGTCGGTCGAAGCGGCCATGACGCCCGCTGGCCAGGTCCACCTGTTCGAGGCGAGCCGCCAGCACGCCTGCCACGCCGAGCTGTGGGCCGCCCGGCTCCCGCTGGTGGCGGCGGTCGACCACGGTGCCCTCACCCGCCCGCTGGGCTCGGTCCTCGGGCCGCTCCTGGCGGCGCTGGATGGAGAGGCGGACGCCGTGGGCCGGCTCGCCGGGCTCCACCGGGTCGTCCTCGCCAAGCTCGCCGCCACCTACCGGCGCCATTTGGCGCGCGTGGTGCCCGTGGCGGACCGACCGGTGGCCAGGGTATTGCGCCTGGCCCTGTCGGACCTCGACGGCGAGCAAGCGGCCGGTGCCACGGTGCTCGGCCCGCTCCTTGCCGGCGAGGGTGGCGACGCCGCCGGGGCGGTCGCCGAGCGCCTCGAGCCGCTGCTCGCTCCGGCCGGCGACGGGTGCCTCGTACCGTGGCCCGGGGCCGCCCAGGCCGCACCGACCGGGACTGCGACATCGGTGGGCAACGAGATCGGTCGACCGCGAACCGGCGGCCGCGGCGGCGTGTCACCGGAGTTGGGGGTTTAGTCCCAGGCCGTCGGCGCGCGGCGCGCTTGACCCCCGCTGTAGAATCTCAAACACCGGTCCGTTGCGCGTCGAAGCGAGGCGGCCGCGGCCACGCGAGAGGGCGCCGAGGGGTCAAGTTGACGTCGCCGGTGCCGACTTTACTACTGGGAAGGCTCGGCAGACCATTGGCGAAGGAACGGATCGAACGCGACGACGAGGATCTCGTACGTCTGTACCTGACCGACATCGGTCAGTACCCGCTGCTGACCAAGGACGACGAGGTGCGCCTGGCCCAGGCGATCGAGGGCGGCCGGGAGGCGGAGGTCGAGCTGCGCAAGGCCCTCAAGGGCCTGACCGCCGCCAAGAAGCGTGAGCTTCGCCGGTCGGTCATCGCCGGCGAGCACGCCCAGCAGACCTTCGTCCAGTCCAATCTCCGGCTGGTCGTCTCGATCGCCAAGAAGTACCAGGCGTCCGGGCTGCCGCTCCTCGACCTCATCCAGGAGTGCATCCTCTTAATGATTAACGCGGTCGAGAAG
>JBOGGF010000086.1:0-20432 GCA_050743965.1 Acidimicrobiales bacterium | reverse complement strand
GGTGGCCGACCGGGAGCTCGCCGCGTATGCTGGAGCTAGTCGGTGGCGGCTCCTCAGCCAACCAAGAGGAGCCCGAATCCGATGGATCCATCGGATTAGCCGATGGATGTGCGTGACTTGCGAGTCTTTCTCTGCATCGTGGAGGAAGGCAGTGTCAGCGCCGCGGCGCGCCACCTCCACGTCGCCCAGTCCGGGGTTTCCGAGACGGTCGCCCGGCTCGAGCGGGAGCTGCAGGCCCGGCTGCTCGAGCGAAGCCACAACGGCAGCACTCCAACGTCGCAGGGCGCGGTCTTGCTGCACTGGGCCCGGCGGCTGGTCAATTCCGCCGAACGGGCACGGGAGGAGGTCCGGTCGACGACGGACGGCAGCGTCGAGAGGCTCCGGGTGGGCTTCCCCACGATCGCCTCGCCCTTGGTCCTCCCCGGGTTCCTCGCCGGCCTCCGGGACCGCCGGGCACCGGTGGTGGTCAAGGCGGCCGAGGGCCTGGTCCCACCACTCCTCGAGCAGGTCAGGGACGGCTCGCTCGACCTGACCGTCATGTTCTTCCCCAGCGAGGAGGTCCGGGGAGTCAGGTTCGTCGAGGTGGCCGAGTGGCGCGAGTCCGTGCTCATCCCGAGCGACCACGAGCTCGCCGGCCGGTCGACGGTCACAATGGCCGAGCTTGCTCCCCACGCGTGGGTGACGTTCCCGCCGCACAATGCCGGGCGCTTGTGGCTGGACACGGCGTGTGCCGCCGCCGGGTTCGTCCCCCGTATCGCCGCCGAGGTTGCAAGCCCGCTCCAGGAGCGAATCTTCATCGACGCGGGGCTCGGCATCGGGCTTGTGCCGACGGGCGTGCCGGTGGACCCGGCCGCTCCGAACGTGGTCGAGGTGCACCTCGAGGGCGTTCTCCCTCGCTTCCGCGTCGGCTACGGCTACGCCCCCGAGCTGGCGGGACCCGGCACCGACGTCGCCCGTGAGGTGCTTGAGTCGGTGCTCAACCGGCTCCAGGCCGACGTGGTCGAGCGGGGGTCGGATGCGGCCCGCGCCGGGCAGCAGGCGCGAACCTGACCGTGCGGCCCGCCCGACTACTCCCACCGGAAGAAGGGGCTCCGCTTCAGCTCGTCGACAGCGCGACTGCGCTGTTGGAGGACTGCCTCCGGCCGCCCGTCGATGAGCCAGGCGAGGAGCTGGTCGCTGGTGGCGAGCTCCGTATCGGTCGGGGCCACGTAGATGGCGGTCGCCCACCAAGCCACGCTCACCGTGAGGACGGGATCGCGCTCCGACCCAAAGCACCTGCGCGCCGGGGTACCGGGGATCGACAGCACCTGGAAGCGCCGCCCCTCCCGGCGCCGGAGGAGCTGGTGCACCACCTTCCAGAGCCGCGCGTACCCGCGTCCCACAGCTCACCTCGGATCTCAGCCAGCGGACCCTCTAAGCCGAGGGTAGCTGCGGGGGCGCGGCACCAAGTCAGTGCAGCAATTGGCGCCATGCGGGAGTCCGCCAGTCAGTCGGCTCCTCACCGACGGCCGACAGGGACGCCAATACAGAGAACGGCGCCGGCGTCGGTCGGCCGCACTCACCAGGTACCCACTCACACGCACCCCACCCGATCGGAGGCACCCATGGACACGTCTCGAGCACCTCGTGTCGCGGAAACCGAGAGCGTCAAGCCGAACGCGGTCGTCGTGACGGGTTACGACGAGGCAGTGGAAGTGCTCCTCGACACCAAGTCGTTCTCGAACGTGAACTGCATCGGCATCGCCTCCTTCGCGGAGGCGCCGCCGGAGGTGAGATGGGTGCTGGCGCGCGGCTTCGAGCGTTTCCCGGGGATGGTCGAGCACGACCCGCCAGCGCACACACGGTATCGGACGCTCGTCAACCTCGCTTTCACGCCGCGCCGGGTCGCCGCCTTCCAGCCGAGGATCAGAGAGATCGCGACGGAACTGATCGACGGGTTCCCCGACGGCCGCGTCGAGTTCATGAGCGCGTTCGCACTGCCGCTGCCGGGCCGGGTCATCGGCGAGTCGCTCGGCCTGCCGGCGGCTGACATGCCGATGCTCCAGGAGTACAGCGACGCGTTCAAGGCGCTCGAGGCGGGGACGCTCACGTCGATGTCGATCGGAGACCAGTGCGAGACGGCGGAGCGGTTCGTGCGCTTCCAACATTACGCCGCCGACCTGGCGGAGCGCCGAAAGGATGTGCCGGGCGAGGACCTGATCAGCCACATGCTCGCGGCCGGGCGCGAGCTCGACGAGCCCCTGACGCAGGTCGAGGAGATCTCGATGCTGATCCACCTCGTCTTCGCCGGCCAGGAGACGACGGTGATGCTGCTGGGTAGCATGATGCTCCTGCTGATGCGCAACCGCGACGAGTGGGAGAAGCTCTGCGCTCGACCAAAGCTCGTGCCGGGTGCCGTCGAGGAGGCCCTCCGCTGCGAGTCGCCCGTCGTCTACCACCAACGGCGGTCGACGCGCCCGGCAACGGTCGGCGACGTCGAGATCCCGCAGGGCACCGACGTCCACGTCCACTTCGCCGCCGCCAACCGCGACCCGCGGCGCTTCCCCCATCCGTCGGGCTTCGACGTCGAGCGCAAGGAGTCGGGGAGGCACCTCGCCTTCGGGCGCGGCGTCCACTTCTGCGTCGGCGCGCCGCTCGCGCGGCTCGAGGCGAAGGTCGCCTTCGAGGAGCTCACGCGCCGGCTGCCCGCACTCAGGCTGCCGGCCGACGGGACTCCCGCGCGCGACGTGCATCAGATGCTGCAAGGGCTCTCCGCTCTCGAGCTCGAGTGGTGAGGTGCGCGCAGTTGTTCCTGTCAGCTGGTTCTGCATCTGAGAGTCAAGAAGCGGGGCCCGTCGGGAACCCGGGCTCGCCGGAGGCGAAGTAGTGGGTCGACGAATGTCGACACGAGGGTGAAGGGAGGGCATGATGAGCAGCGCGATCGAGAGCGGCGTCGAGGCCGCGGGGTCGTATGGCATTGGCGGCATGACGGTCCGCCGTCTCGGCTTCGGTGCCGCACACGTGACGGGACCGGGGTGCTGGGGACCGCCGGAGGACCGCGACGCCGCGCTACGGGTGCTGCGTCGTGCGGTGGAGCTCGGGGTCAACTTCATCGACACCGCCGCTTCGTACGGTCCGTACGTCAGCGAGGAGATGATCCATGAGGCGCTCTCTCCCTACTCGGAGGGACTGATCATCGCGACGAAGGCGGGGAACGCCCGAACGGGACCCGATGTCTACGTGGCGATCGGTCGTCCGGAGTTCATCCGCCAGGACTGCGAAATGAGCCTGAGGCGCCTCAACGTAGAGTCGCTTCACCTGCTCCAGCTGCACCAGATCGACCCGAAGGTACCTGTCGAGGAACAATTCGGCGTATTGCGGGAGCTGCAAGACGAGGGCAAAGTTCGTGCGCTCGGGCTCTCGAACGTGTCGGTGAAGGAGCTCGACTGCGCGAGCCGGATCTTCGACGTCGCGACCGTTCAGAACGAGTACAACCTCGTCAATCGGCGATCCGAGGACGTGCTCGTCGCCTGCGAGAGCCGGGGGATCGGCTTCATTCCCTGGTTTCCGGTGGCGAATGGCGATCTGGCGAGACCCGGCGGCCCGGTGAGGGAGGTGTGCAGCCAGACGGGCGCATCACCGGCAAAGGTGGCGCTGGCGTGGCTGCTCGCCCGCTCGCCGGCGATGCTGCCGATCCCTGGGACGGCATCGGTCGCCCACCTGGAGGAGAACTGCGCCGCCGGGCTGCTGCACCTCGACGAGTCCCAGATCGCGTCGCTCTCGTCGGCAGGCTAGCTACGCCCCGAGCAGTCGGGCGCGGACCTCACCGGCGAGCTCGACCGAGCGGACGGCGGCATCGGCCGGCACCGACATGGTGCGGACCACGATGTCGGTGAAGCCGAGCGCGGCGTACACGGCGAGCTGCTCGGCCACGGACTCGGGATCGCCGTAGGCGACGGCCTCCCGCTCGAGCCCGCGGTAGCCGGCCGCCATCAGGTCGTCGCCGACCCGCTCGGCCTCGGCCTTGGACTCGGCGAGGAACACGTCCTTGCGAACGGGGATGCGCACCGGCTCGCGGCCATGGCGGGCGCAGGCCGCCCGGTATCGGTCGATGAGCACGGCCGCCGTCGTCGGCGTGAGGTCGGCGTTGCCGTACCAGCAGTCGCCGAGTCGGGCGGCGCGGTCGAGGGCGGCGTCGGCGGCGCCGGCGACCCACCACTCGACCTCGGATGGCGGGACCGGCGCGATGCAGGCGTCCCCGATCCCCCACCGCTCGCTGCGGACCGTCTCGCCGCGCAGGAGGGCCTGGACGAGCGTGATGCCCTCCTCCATGCGCCGGCCCCGCTCGCCGAGCCGGGCGCCCATGGCCTCCACCTCGGCCGGATTGCCGCCGAGGCCAGCCTGGACGACGAACGGTCCCCGGGCCAGGACCGCCAGGGTCCCGATCTGCTCGGCCATCAGCACGGGGTGCCACAGCGGCACGAGGAAGAGGCAACCGGCCGGCCGGTCGTCCCACTCGGCGAGGAGCCGTCCGAGCATCGGCACGTTCTGGAGGTAGGGCATGGGGCCGGTGGCGTGGTGGTCGCCCACCGACAGGGTGTCGAGACCTGCCCGGTTGGCCGCCCGGGCCTGGGCCACCACCGACCGGGGGCCGTCGCGCAGGTTGCCGGCCCGGTAGGTGGTGCCGATCGAGATGCCGATGCGCATCAGCAGCGTCCGATCCCGGGCCACGGCACCGCCATGGCCTCATCATGCCAGGCACGGGCAGCACGCCCGACCCCTCGACCGCCCCCGTTACACTGATCGCTATATTAGTGATCAGTGGAACGTCGCCCCTACCGCTTCGGTGCCCCCGTCGAGCCGCCGTGGTTCTGCGACCGGGAGACCGAGCTCCAGTTCCTCACCGCCCGGATGGCCGGGGGCATCCACGTCTTCGTTCTCTCGCCCCGGCGCTACGGCAAGACCTCGCTCGTCAAGCGAGCCGTCGACCTGGTCGGCGCGGAGGGCGGGCGCTGCGCCTACGCCAACCTGCTGTTCGCCACCAACGAGATCGAGCTGGCCACCACCATCCTCCAGGCCGTGGTGCGGGGCCTGCTGGGCCCGGTCGGCCGAACCCGCCACTCCCTCGAGTCGATCCTGCGCCAGCTGCGCGTCACTCCAACGGTGACCGTCGGGCCCGACGGCTCGGTCAGCCTCGGTCTCGACGCCGCGGCGGTCGGGGCCTCGTGGCTCGACGTGGTCGGTGACGCCCTCACGCTCCTCCAGCAGGCGGCCGAGCGGCGGCCGGCGGTGCTGGTGCTCGACGAGTTCCAAGTGGTCGCCGGCATCGGCCGCAAGGGGGTCGGCGGAGCCTTCAAGGCCCTCGCCGACGAGGCGGCCGGCACGAGCATCGTCTTCTCGGGCTCGCACCTGGCCGTCATGGAGCACCTCACCAAGGGCACCGGGGCGCCGCTGCACGGCATGGGCGAACGCCTGGTCCTCGACGTGGTGCCCGAGGAGCCGATGGTCGCCTACCTCCAGCGTCGGGCGCGGGCTGCCGGCAAAGGCCTCGACAAGGCGGCAGGGCGCCTCGTGTACCACTCGGCCGACACGGTGCCCAACTACGTCCAGCAGCTCGCCCTGGCCTCCTTCGAAGCGGCCGGTACGGCCGGGGCGATCGTCCAGGAGCACGTCGCCGAGGGGTTCGAGACGGTCGTCGACCGTGAGGCGAGCAGCTTCGCCCAGCAGTTCGGGGATCTCGGCGGCGCGCCCTCCCAACAGCGGATCCTGAAGGCCCTCGCCCGCCGGCCGACGGCGTCGGTGTACGCCAAGGCGTTCCTCGACGCCGTCGGCGTGGCCAATGCCAACGCCGTCACCACCGCCCTCCGGGCGCTCGACGGCCGGGAGCTCGTGGGGCGGAAAGGCCTTACGTGGGACGTCGCCGATCCGTTCCTGCGGCGGTGGCTCACGAGGGGATAGCTGCCGTCGGGGGCCAGACCGCTCAGTGCAGGAGGTAGGACCAGCGCTCCAGGGCGGCGCTGCGCTGGTGCATCGGCGGCACGTTCACCGGCGGGAACTTGTCGCGCCACTCGTAGGGCCGGGTGGCGTCGATCAGGGCCCGGGAGTTGGTGAAGTCGCCGGCGGCCCGCTGCTCGGGCGTGAGGCGCGGGTCGAGCGGCGTGCTCCACGCCCGCCGGACGAAGTCGATCGACGTCGCCGGGTCCGACCGGGTGCAGACCGCCCAGATCACCTCTTCGAGGTTGGACGGGTCGATGTCCTCGTCCACCACGATCACGTACTTGCCGGCGTAGGCGCCGGTGTGGCACTGGGAGGCGATGTGCAGCACCTGTCGGGCATGGCCGGGGTAGCGCTGCCTGATCGAGACGACGGTGAACATCCGGCTCCCGCCGGCCTCGTGCTGCCACACGGCCGCCACGTCGGGGACGCCGGCCTTGGCGATCTCCTCGAAGAGCAGGGCGGAGCGCAGCGGCGCCCGGTACCGGCCGAGCTCGTCGGGGGGACGGCCGGGGGGGCACCCGAGGATGATCGGGTCGTTGCGGTGGTAGACGGCCTCGACGTGGAGCACCGGCTCCTCCCGCTCACCCGAGGCGTAGTACCCGGTCCACTCGCCGAAGGGGCCCTCGGGCAGCATCTGCTCGTTGCTGGCGTACCCCTCGATCACGATCTCGGCGTTGGCCGGGAACGGCAGGCCGGTGATCGGGCCCTCGACGACCGGGACCGACTCGCCGAGGATGCCGCCGACCCAGTCGTACTCGGTGATGCCGTAGGGGATCTCGTTGCTCGCCGCCAAGAAGAGGAGGGGGTGCGAGCCGAACACCATCACGACCGGGCACCGCTCGTTGCGATCGAAGTACTTCTGGCGATGGATGCGCCCGTGCTTCCCCGGAGAGATGTAGTAGCCCAGGCGCCGGGCGTCGTGCACCATCACCCGGTAGGTGCCCACGTTGACCCAGCCGTCGTCGGGGTCCCGGGTCACGTCGGAGGAGCCGGTGCCGAGGTACCGGCCGCCGTCACCGGGGTGCCAGAGCGGCGCGGGGAAGACGGTCATGTCGACCTCGTCGCCGCGCCGCACGTTCTCCATCACCGGCCCGTCGGCGACCCGGGTCGACGCCAGCGGGTCGCTGCCCAGGATGCGCTCTCGCCACACGTCGGACAGCTGCAGCTTGGTCAGACCGAGTGGGGCGTTGAGCGCCAGGGCCATCCGGTCGACGGTGCCGAGCCCGTTGACCAGTACCCGGTAGCCCGGCTCGTAGCCCGGGACGTCGTCGAACAGCACGGCCGGGGCGCCCTCGGTGTGCTGGAGCAGGTCGGCGGCGTCCCCGATCTCCTGCTCGGCCGAAGCGCCCTCCACGTGGCGCAGCTGCCCCGTCCCGTCGACCCGCTCGAGCCACGACCGCAGGTCGTACGTCGCCGCTCGCTTGTCCTCGTTGTCGCCCATGGCTGGCGGCTCCTCTCTTCCCATGAACCCTCGTTCGAGCCCTCGTTCGAACCCTCGTTCGAGCCCTTACTCGATCCCTCGGCCGAACGCTCGCTCCTGTGTCATCGTCGTGTCTTTGCGGTCTCGCAGCTCACAGGAGCCAGGACCACCGCTCCCGGGTCACGGCCTTCTCGACCGGGTCGGGGCCGATCGGGTCGGGGAACCGGTCACGCCACTCCCACGGACGGGTGGCGTCGATGATCACCCGCGAGTTGAAGCCCTTCTTGCCCGGCTCGATGGCCGGGTCGAGGGGCCCGCTCCATGCCCGGCGCATCAGCTCGAAGTCCCGGTCCGGGTCGGCCCGGGTGCAGATGGCCCAGATGACCTCGTTGAGGTCGGCCACGTCCACGTCGTGGTCGACGACGACCATGATCCGGCCGAGGTAGGCGCCGGCCCGGCAGGAGGCAGCGACGTGGCCGGCCTGGACGGCGTGGCCCGGGTAACGCTGCCGGATGGCCACCACGTTGAAGAGGCGGCATCCCCCCACGCCGTGGCACCAGGCGCCGGTGACGTCGGGCACGCCCGCCCGCCGCAGCTCGCGGCGGAGGTTGGCGCTGCGGAGGTACTGGCGGAACCGGTGCGCCTCGAAGGGGGGCTTCTCCGGCGGGACCCCGAGGATGATCGGGTCGCGACGCCGGTACACGTTGTGCACCTCGAACACCGGCACGTCCTGGGCACCCGTGGCGTAGTAGCCGGTCCACTCGCCGAAGGGCCCCTCGCGCCGCAACTGGTCGGGATGGAGCACGCCCTCGAGGGCGATCTCGGCCCGAGCGGGGATCGGGAGGCCGGTCGCCCGTCCGGCGAGGCACTCGATGGGCCGGCCCCGCATGCCACCGGCCCACTCGAGCTCGTTCACGCCCGGGGGCATCTCGAGGCAGCTGGCCACGAACAACAGCGGGTCCATGCCGCACAGCACCACGGCCGGCAGCGGCTCGCCCCGCTCGAACGCCTTGTCCCGGTGGATGCGGCCGTGCTTCCCCGGCGAGATGTAGAGCCCGGTGTGGTTGCGGTCGTGGACCATCACCCGGTACGTGCCGACGTTGACCCAGTCCGAGTCCGGATCGCGGGTGATCACGCAGTCCCCCGTCCCGAGGTAGCGGCCACCGTCTTGGGGATGCCACATCGGCACCGGGAACCGGAGCAGGTCGACGGCGTCGCCCGACTCGACCACCTCGGTCACCGGAGCGGTGAGCGGGTCGTCGGCGACGATGGCGACGGGCGCCGGCGTGACCGCGTCCATCCGGCGCTCCCACTCGTCCATCAGGTCGCCGATGGAGATGTCGGCGGGGAGCCCGAGGGTGACGGCGAGGCGGCGGCGCTCGCCCTGGGCGTTGACGAGGATGCGCCAGCCGTGCTCGTAGCCAGGGAAGGCGTCGAACAGGACCGCCGGCGCCCCGTCGGTGTGCTGGAGCATCTCGGTGATCCGTCCGACGTTGTCGTCGAGGTCGACCCCCTCGAGCACTCGCAGCTCGCCCAGGCCGTCGACCATCGCCAGCCAGTCGCGCAGGTCCTCGTGCGACGTGCCGGCCCGGACCGCCTCCATGTCGACGGGCTCGGAAGGATCGAGCGAGCCGATCCGGACGTCGGGACCGAGGCCCAGGTGCTCGGGCACGGCGCGAGGATCGGTGATCACGCCCGCCCCCGGCTCCCGCTGGTGACGGCAGTGGTGGCCGCGGCGGCGGCACCCGCCAGGAGCCCACCGTCCGTCGAGGCGCCGGCGGCGGCGACGCCGGGCGGGTCCTCGAGCCACGACCCCGGCACGGACCCCGCGGCGACGGCCACCGCCGTGGCGTAGCGCCACACCTTGCGGGCGTGGCGGCCCCGGCGGAAGGTGGCGAGGAACCGCTCGCACTCCTCGGGCCCCAGCGGGGTCACCGGACCGAGCGCCCGGGCCCGGGCCAGGGTGTCGGCGTTCTCCACGAAGTGGACCACGTCGGTGAAGCAGCTGGTGACGTCCTCGGCCACCACCACCTCGCCGTGGGACCGCAGCAGGGCGGCGTGGGCCGATCCCAAGGTGGCGGCGAGGGCCGCGCCCTGCTCCGGCGTCGAGATGTGCGAGGGGTCCGGGTGCACCGGCACGCCCGCAGCCCACCGGCTGGCGTGGTTCTTCACCGGCACGATGGCGACCCCCTCGACCACGCTGAACGCAGTGGTCGGGTCGTGGTGGAAGTGCGCCACCGCCCCGACGTCGGGCCGGGCCTCGTAGATGCCGACGTGGATGGCCAGCTCCGAGGGCGGCGAACCGTCGCCCTCCACCACCGTCCCGTCGAATCGGACCCGGAGCACGCCCTCGGGCCGGAGACCGGCGCGGGGCTCGTCCACCGGCTGGATCAACAGCTCGGCCTCGCCGCCGACCCGGGCGCTCAGGTGGCCGCTGTAGTTGAGGATCCCCGCGTCCACGAGCATCCGCGTGGCGACGGCCAACTCCCTGCGCAACTGCTCCACTTGCGACCTCCTCGGGGATGGACGGACGGGACGCCGGCGGTCGTGCCGGCGGTACGGCTCAGACCTTGTAGCGATCCAGGACCTGGGGGACGAACAGCTCCTCTGGCTCCAGCCGGCGGGCGGCGACTCCCTGCTCGTGCGCCCACCGGGTGAAGGCCTCGAGCGTGGGCCGGTTGGGCTCCACGCCGTAGGGCCATGGGTCCGGACCGAGGAGCCGGCGCATGTCCGCCACCATCTCGGGGACCCACGGCAGCGGCACCCGGCTGACGGTCATCTCCGACAGCCGCTGGAGGCTGCGGCGCTTGGCCTCCTCGAAGGCGGTCAGCAGGTTGGCCGCCACCCACGGCGCCGACTCGTGCACGTCGGACCGGATGACGGTGATGTGCATGATGGGGAGGATGCCCGTACGGGCCACGTACTCCTGCTCCACCGGGCGGTAGTCGGGGAACAGGCGGACGATGCCACCCTCCCCGCGCCCGAAGCCGTCGGGCGGGTGGGCGGAGAGCACGGCGTCGAGGTCGCCGGCGCGCAGCATGTCCTCGAGGCACCGGTCCGGCACCGGGGTGAGCGAGATGCCCTCGGGCAGGTGCAGCGCCACCTTCTCGGCCCGGCCCGGCGTGTTGACGCCCGCCTGGAACCACCGGATGTCCTCCAGGGCGATCCCCCACTCGTGCTGGAGCAGCGCCCGGGTGTACACCGATGCGGTCTGCGCCCATTCGGGCACGCCGATGCGCCCGCCGGCCAGCTCCTTGGGGCTCGACGGGCCGTCGGGGCGCACGTAGATCGACGAGTGGCGGCACACCCGGGAAGGGAAGACCGGGATGGCGACGAGGCTGGTGTCGCCGGCCGCGCGCAGCGCGGTGTACTTGGCCATCGACAGCTCCGAGACGTGCCACTCCCGGTAGCGCAGGAAGCGGAAGAAGATCTCCTCGACCGGCAGCCGGAGCACGGTGAGGTCCACGCCCTCGACGTCCACGGCCCCGGTCTCGAGGTCCAGGACGTGGTCGTAACCGGTCATCGCCAGCGTGAGCGGGAGCCTCACGACAGGAGACCGGCCCGCTCGAGGACTGCATCTAGCCGCACCGCGAGCTCGGGGGTGGCGCTCGCCATGGGCAGGCGGTGCTCGTTGGTGGCGAGGACGCCCATGCGGCGGAGCATGTACTTGATCGGGATCGGGTTGGTGTCGAAGAACACCGACTTGTTGAGCTCCCACAGCTCGTCGTGGACCTTGCGGGCTTCGGCCAGGTCCCCACGGTCGACCGCCCGCCAGAGGGCGGCGACCCGCTCGGGGACGAGGTTCCCCACGGCGTTCATCATCCCGCAGGCACCGATGGCGAGCATCGGCAGGCTGAGCTCCTCCAGGCCGACGAAGACCCGGAACTCCGGACCGATGCGGTGTAGGACCTCGGTGACGAGGCTCAGGTCGACGGCGGCGTGCTTCATCCCGACGAGGTTGTCGGCCCGTCGGGCGATCGCCTCGATGGTGCCGGCCTCGAGCGCCACCGACGCCCGACCGGGGATGTGGTAGATGAGCACCGGCACGTCGACCTCGCCCGCGACCCGGACGAAGTACTCCTCGAGACCCCGCTGCGGTGGCCGGATGTAGTACGGGGTGACGACCAGCACCGCGTCGGCACCGGCGTCGACGGCCCGGCGGGTCAGGTCGAGGGTGGCGGCCAACGACTCGGTGCCGGTGGCGGCGACCACCGGGATCCGCCCGGCGGCGGCGGCGACGGCTGCTCGCACCAGCTCGGCCCGCTCCTCCACCGTGCACACGCTCGGCTCGCCGCTCGTGCCGGTGACGACGACACCCTGGGAGCCCTGCTGCGCCTGGCGGTCCACCAGCGACTCGAAGGTGGCGAGATCGACGGCACCGTCGGTGAACGGCGTGACCAGCGGAGTGTAGGAGCCGACCAGGGCGGTCGGCCCGAGCCGGCTCACTCCGGCTCCCGGTTGGTGTCGAAGCCGCGCTGGGAGCCGAGAAGGCGCAGCGGCTGCTTGAGGTCCTCCTGCCACATGAGCGAGTCCATGGCGATGTGGAGGGGACTGTCCTGGATCGTCAGCTCGTAGACCGGCTCGTCGTCGGAGGCGTGGTTGTGGATCGACCAGCCCGGGGCGGTGAGCATCAGGTCGCCGGCGGCCCACTCGTAGCGCTTCCCCGCCACCCGGCTCCAGCCGCTGCCGGCGAAGAAGTAGTTGATCGCCGCGGAGGCGTGCCGGTGGGGGCGGTCGACGATGCCGGGTGGGCGGATGGTGATGGTGGCGAAGAAATTGTTGGTCGTGCCGTTGGTCCGCCCGGTCGCGGGGTTGTACATGAGGTAGAGCCGCCGGCCCCGGTACTTGGGCCCGAGGGCGGTGAGCTTGTCGAGCTCCCGCTTCACCTCGGCCCAGGGCCAGTGGAGCGGCTGCTGCTCGACCACCTCGGGATTGATGAGCCGCTCGTACGACATGAGCAGCGGGCCGCCGTCGCGCAGGGGGAAGACGTGGGCGATCGGGTGGTCGGCGATCTGGTCGGAGACTGGCGTCCGGTGGGGCGACTCCTCGGGCGGTTGCTCGTCGACGAAGTGGACCCGGATCTTCTCGAGCATCGGGGCATTCGAGTACATGAGCCGGACCTGGCGCTCCGAGGTGTCGTTCTCGTGGAAGTAGGTGGTGAGACCGGGCGTGGACCAGACGTCGTACTGCTCGAAGGGGATCTTCTCGCCCCCCACGGCGGCGAAGCCCGAGCCCTCGATACAGAAGCACACCTGCGTGGAGTTGTGCCGGATCGGCGTCGTGCGCTCGCCCGGGAGGAGCACCTCCAGGCTGACCCGGATACCCGGCGCCAGCCCGAGCCCCGGCTCCTCGGACAGGGGATGGACGATCCAGGCCGCTCGCCGGCCGTCGGCCGGGCGCGGCAGGGACGAGAGCCGCTCGACCTGCTCGGCGATCTCCGCCGCACGGATGATGACCGGTGGCCACGCCCCTTCCTCGATCGTCGGCGCGGTGGCGCCCGTCCGGTCGACGAACCTGGCCCGCAACGGTTCGGGCATCTCGTCGGCCGTCTCGCCGTCGGGCGGCGCTCCATCGTGCAACTGGTCCGTGCTGTGCAACTGGTCCGTCATGGTGTCCCGCAGCCCTTCCTCGTCGTCGCGGGCGTCGTCGCTCGCTCGACGCTCGCCGCTTCTCCGTTTCGATCTCCGCTCCCGGCGCATCCCCTCGCGGACGTCATTGCGCCCTCGACGGCGGTCGCAGCGCCGGCGCGGCGCGGCCGTGCCGCTCGACGGGCGGCACCGACGCCTGCCGCCCGGCCAGTCGCTCGAGGACGGCCATCCCGAGCGCCACGTCCTCGATGCCCGATCCCATTGCCTTGAACACCGTCACGTCCTCGGGCCCCCGGACCCCGGCGCCGCGCGCCGCCACGTCCCCGAGCGTCCGCACCGCCTCCCACGCCGACGGGTCGTCGCCGTAGAAGGTGCGCAGCTCGCCGGAGAGGGCGCGCACCTGCGGCAAGCTGTCCGTGACGACGGCGGCGCAGCGGCCGAGGATCGCCGGCTCGAGCTCGCGACGGCGAAGGTCGATGGCGCCGACGGCGTTGACGTGGACGCCCGGCTCGACCATGGCCTCCGTGAGCACCGGCTCGGTGGCCCGGGTGACGAGCGTCACGACGTCGGCGCCGGCCACGGCCTCCTCGGCCGATGCCACTGCCCGGCAGGCGAGCCCGAGCTCCGCCGTCACCCGGCGGGCGAACGCCTCCCGGTGGGCTCGGTCGGGGCTGAAGGCCCGGACCTCGGTGAGGGCGCGGACCTGGGCCACCGCCGCCACCTGGGGCAGCGCCTGCTTCCCCGTCCCCACGACGGCGAGCACCGCCGCCTCGGGGCGGGCCAGGAGATCGGTGGCGAGGGCCGCCGTACCCGACGTGCGGAGCTGGCCCAGCGCGAAGGCCTCGATCACGGCGGCCACTGCCCCGGTGCGGACGTCGAACATGACGAGGACCGGGTCGGCGCCCCCCGGGGTGTGGGTCCAGACTTTCGTCCCGGCGTACCCGCCGCCGGTGAAGGCAGCCCCGAGCGCGTGGAGCGTGGCATGGTCGCCGTAGCCGAGCAGCGTCTTGTCGAGCGCCGCCGCGGTGCCCTCGCCTTCCTCGGTGAAGCCGGCCCGCAGTGCCTCTAGCGCGTCGGCGAGGTCGAGGACCGAGACGACGTCGTGCTCGGAGATCCACTGCGTCGTCTGCGTCATGTGCCGGGTCCTCTTGTGCTCCGCTTGTGCTCAGCGCGCTGGCGGCGCTTCCGCCGGGCGGATGCGTCAGAAAGCGTTTCTTTCCGTTCACAGTACGAGCGGGCTCCAAGACGTGTCAAGCGTTGCCCGGCGGTGGCAGCGTCGGCCCGGGTGGGGGCCGCCGGGCCTCAGGGCAGGACCGACTCGACCGATGCCCGGACGTCGAGGAGGTGGGCCACCAGGTCGTCCCAGCGCTCCTCGGGCGCGCGCACGAGCGGCATCGACACGCTGATGGAGACCATCGGGCGGCCGTCTCGCTGGCGGATGGCGGCGCTCACCGAGCCGACGCCCGGCTCGCTCTCCCCCACGTTGCGGGCGTAGCCCAGGCGGCGGACCTCGTGCAGCTCCCCCAAGAGGGCCGACCTCGAGGTGACGGAGCGATCGGTCAGCGCCGGCAGCTTGGGGGACGGGTACAGCCCGCGGAGGAAGTCGTCGCTCTCGCCGGCCAGCCAGGCCTTGCCGATCGACGTGCAGTGGGCCCACATCAGCGTCCCGACCCGAGAGGCCACCCGCAGGGCGTTGGGGCTCTCGGCGCAGGCGATGAACAGCATCTCGCTGCCCTGGAGCACGGCGGCATGGGACGTCTCGCCCGTTTCGTCGCGCAGCTGCTCGACGTAGGGGAGTACGAGGTTGCGCACCTCCATCCCCCGGATGGCGAGCAGCCCGACCCGGAGGAGGGCCGGGCCGGCCCGGTACACCTTGCTCTCGGGGTCCTGGGCCACGAATTCGTGGTGGACCAGCATGGCGAGCAGGCGGTGGGCGGTGGAGACAGCGGTGCCGAGGCTCGCGGCCGCTTCCGAGACGCGGACTCCCTTTCGCTCGGTGATCATGAGCAGGAGGCGCAGGACGTTGTCCACCGACTCGATCGGGTAGGAGGGCGCACGCGCCGGCTCGACGCCTGTTCCCCGCTCCCTGGTGGCCATGGGCGCCATGGTACCCACCGGCCGCCGCGGCGCCGCCGGCCGCCCTCCCCCGGAAAATGCTTCTGCCCTAGGATGACGAAGAGGCGCCGGGCAGCCCCCGGCGCGGCACGGGTGAGCGACGGCCGGACATCGGTACCGAGGACTGGGAGGTGGGGCGCGATGGGGGGCGTCACGGAGCAGGCGACCGGGACGGAAGGTCGGGACACCGCCGCCGAAGTGGCGGTGCGACCGCTCACCCCGCGCCTGGGCGCGGTGGTCGAGGGCGTCGACACCCGCCGCCCGCTCGACGACGCCACGGCCGCCGTCGTGCTCGACGCCCTCATGGCCTACAAGGTCCTCTTCTTCGAGCGCCAGGAGCTGTCGCTGGACGAGCAGCGCCGGTTCGCCGCCCACTTCGGCGAGCCGTTCGCCGACCCCCTCACGCCGGCCTTCGACGGGCAGGCGGGCATGTCCAGCGTGACGAGGGTGGACCACTTCCACAGCGACCACATGCACCTGGCGGACCCGCCCAAGTTCTCGATGCTCTCGCTCACCACCGTCCCGCCGCTGGGCGGCGACACGATCTGGGCCGATCTGGTCGCCGGCTACGAGGCCTTGAGCGAGCCGATGCGCGACTTCCTCGAGGGGTTGACGGCGCTGCACGTGTCGCGCGATCCCTGGGACGACACCGACGTCCGCTACGGCGCCTTCCTCGGTCACGACCTGGCGGACGAGGAACGGGCCGCCATCCGGGCGGCCCTCGTCCCCCACGCCCATCCGCTGGTCCGGCTGCTGCCGGAGACCGGCAAGCCGAACTACTGGGTGTGCCGGCGGTTCACCCGGGCCATCCAGGAGCTGGACCCGGCCGAGAGCGACGCCGTCCTGGGCTTCCTCTTCGCCCACCAGCTACGGCCGGAGTTCGTCGTCCGGTGGCGCTGGCACGCCGGCGACCTCGCCTTCTGGGACCACCGCACGACGGTGCACGCCGGCGTCGCCGACTACGGGGACGCCGAGCGCTTCGGCCAGCGGGCGAGCATCGCCGGCGGGCGGCCGGTGCCGGCCCGACCGGTCCGGTGAGGGCGCCGTGTCCCCCGTGATCGACGTCCACCACCACTTCCTCCCCGATGGGGTGGTGGCGCGGCTGCGGCGAAAGGCGGGGGGCGGGCCGCGCCTCGTCGACGACCGCATCAGCATCACCCTCCACCCGGCGCTGAGCGACGTCGATGCCCACCTGGCGGCGATGGACGAGGCCGGGGTCGACCTGGCGCTGCTGACCTACTCGGGGGTGAGCGTGCTCGGCCCCGAGGTGTGCCGCGAGGTCAACGAGGGCCTGGCGGCGGTGGTGGCGGCGCACCCCGGGCGCCTCCGTGCGGCCGCCCATGTCGACCTCGAGGATGCCGGGGCGACCGACGAGCTGGCCCGCTGCGTGGACGACCTCGGCTTCGGGGCGGTGGCCTTGCCGAGCTCGACCCCGACGGTGGCCCTCGACGACCCGACCCTCGACCCGCTGTGGGCGGCGATCGGCGAGCTGGACGTCCCCGTCGTCCTCCACCCGGCCCTCCTGCCCCGTGGCGCGTCCACCGACCACGGCCTCGAGCGCTCGTGCGCCCGCCCCTTCGACACCACCGTCGCCGCCGTCCGGCTGGTGTGCGGCGTGCTCCCGCGCCACCGCTCCCTGCGAGTGGTCTTCCCCCACTGCGGCGGGACGGCCATCTTCTTGAAGGGTCGCCTCCAGATGTTCTTCGGGCGGCCGGGCGAGCCGCCCCCGTCGCTGCCCCGCACGGTGGCCGAGCAGGCCCGCGACGGGTTGGACGCCATCTTCGACGAGCTCTGGTCACAGCTGTGGTTCGACACCGCCGGCACCGGCGGGTGGGCGCCGGCGGTGACGTTCGCCGCCTCGGTCGTGGGGGCCGACCGCCTCATGTGGGGCTCCGACTTCCCCCTCGAGTCCCACTCGGCCGCAACCCTGCGCGAGCTGGTCACGATGGTCGGCGACCTCCCGCTGCCGCCCGACGAGCGGGCGGCCGTCGCCGGCGGCACGGCGGCGGCGCTGCTGTCCATCCCGCCGGCCGGTGCCGGTGCCGCCGGTGCTGCCGCGGTCGGCGCCAGTGCTGCCGGCGCCACGGCGACGAGGAGGGCCGCATGCGGCTGACGGCCTTCGCCGACGGGTCGCAGGCGCAGATGGCGGTGCTCGGCGAGAGCGGCCGGCTGGCACCGCTGGCGACGGTCGACGACTTCTACGCCGACGTCGAGCGGTGGTCGGCCAAGGCCCGTGAGCTCACCGACCTCCCCCTCCGTCTCTCGGAGATCATCCAGGTCCCGGCCGTGCCCGTGGCGGCGAAGGTGCTGTGCGTGGGGCTCAACTACCGGGCGCACGCCGCCGAGGGGGGCCGGGACGTGCCCTCGCACCCCAACGTCTTCGCCCGGTGGCCGTCGACGCTGGCGGCGGACGGCGAAACGGTCCCGCTGCCCGCCGGCGAGCCGCGGCTCGACTTCGAGGCCGAGCTGGTGGCGGTCGTCGGGTCGGCGCTGCGCGGTGTCGACGAGCGTGCGGCGGTGGGAGGGATCCTCGGCTACGCCTGCGGCAACGACATCACCGCCCGCGGCTACCAGCACCGTACGGGCCAGTGGGGGCTGGGCAAGAACGCCGACCGCTCCGCCCCCATGGGGCCGATCGTGACGGCGGACGAGGTGGGGGACGTCGGGTGGCAGGCGATCACCTGCCACCTCAACGGGGCCGAGATGCAGCGGAGCACGCTCGACCACATGATCTTCGGTCCCGGCGAGATCATCGCCTACGCCTCGGGCTGCCTGACCCTCGCCCCGGGTGACGTCGTCTTCGCCGGGACGCCGGCCGGCGTCGGCTTCCGGCGGACACCGCCGGTGCTCATGGAGGCCGGCGACGTGGTGGAGGTGACCATCGAGGGCATCGGCACCCTCACGAACCGGATCGTCGCCGCGGCCGGCGGCCCGGGCACGGAGCCGGCCCGGTGAGCCCTGAGGACCCGGGCGCCGGCAGGCCGCGGATCGTCGAGCTCGGGCACACCGGGCTCTGGGTGCTCGATCTGGCCCTGATGCGGGACTTCTACACGCGCGTGCTCGGGCTCACCGTGACCGACGAGGACCCCGAGGTCGGCATGGTGTTCCTGAGCTCCCGCCCCGACGTGGAGCACCACGAGATGGTCCTGGCCGTCGGCCGGACCGCGCCCATGGACACTCGCCAGACCCACCAGATCTCCTGGCGGGTCGACGACCTCGAGTCCCTCCTCGCCTTCAAGCGGCGGTTCGACGCCGAGGGTGTCCGCCTCCAGCAGGTGGTCACCCACGGCAACGCCTTCGGCATCTACTTCTTCGACCCCGAGGGCAACCGGGGCGAGGTCTACTGGCTGACCGGCCGGCCCGTCTCCCAGCCGTTCCGCAAGACGATCGACCTCGACCAGGACCCCGACGCCATCTTCGCCGACGCCATCTCCCTGCTCACCGACGGCGGCCCGGACTACCAGCCCGTCACGTGAGCGGCGCGGCCGCCGCCACCGGCTCGGGCGCGGCTGTGCCCACCGGCCCGTACGAGGTGGTGGTGGTCGGGTGCGGGCCCGTCGGCCTGGCCGCCGCCGCCCTGCTCGGCGCCGGCGGCGTGTCGGTGCTGGTGGTCGAGCGCCACGGAGCCACCAGCGGCGAGGCCAAGGCCATCAGCATCGATGACGAGTCGCTGCGGGTCTTCCAGCGAGCCGGGATCGACGGCGACGTCGCCCCCATCCTGCAGCCGGGCACCGGGACGCGCTACTACGGCGCCGACGGTCGCCTGCTCGCCCACGCCAAGGGGCGCCGTCCCTACCTGCTCGGCCACCCGTTCAAGAGCCCCTTCGCCCAGCCCGACCTGGAACGGGCACTCCTGGCGGGCGTCGGGCGGCAGAGCAGCGTGACGGTCCGCTTCGCCACCGAGCTCACCGGGCTGGCGATGGACGACGACGGGGTGGACGCCCACCTTCGCCGGCCGGGCGGCGGCACCACGACGGTCCGGGCGCAGTACGTGCTGGCTTGCGACGGCGGGAGGAGCACCGTCCGCCGCGAGCTGGGCGTCCCCATGGACGGTCGCAGCTTCGAGGACGTGTGGCTGGTGGCGGACACCGTGCGGGACCCGCACCGCCAGCGCTACGGCATGCACCACGGCGACCCGGACCGGCCGCGGGTGGTGATCCCCGGCCGAGACGGGCGGTGCCGGTACGAGATGAAGCTCGCCCCGAGCGAAGGCGAGCCGACCGGTCGGGACCTGGAGGCCCTCACCGTCCGGCTGGTCGGCGAGCACCGGCCGATGACGGCCGCCGACATCGAGCGCTGCACCACCTACCGGTTCCACGCCCTGGTCGCCCGGCGGTGGCGCCACGGCCGGGTCCTGCTCGCCGGCGACGCCGCCCACATGATGCCGCCCTTCGCCGGCCAGGGGCTCAACTCGGGGATCCGCGACGTCGACAACCTGACCTGGAAGGTGGAGGCGGTCCTGCGTCGCCGGGCCGCGCCGGCCCTCCTCGACACCTACGAGCCCGAACGGCGGCCGCACGCCCAGGCCATGATCGACCTGTCGGTCCGGCTCGGCAAGGTGGTGATGACGTCGGACCGCCGGGTCGCCCGGACCCGCGACGTCGCCGTGCGGGCGGCCAACCGGGTGGCGCCGCTGCGGCGGTACCTGGCCGAGGCGCGCTTCAAGCCGGCTGCCGCCTACGGCGCCGGCTTCGTCGCCACCCCGACCGACGGCGTCCCCCCGGCGGCCCGGGCACTGGTCGGCCGGATGCTGCCCCAACCCCGCGTCCTCACCGCACAAGGTCGGCTCGCCCTGCTCGACGACGTGCTGGGGCCGGGCTTCGCCCTCGTCGGGGTCGACTGCTCCGACGAGGACTGGGCGGCGGCGCGCCATTCGTGCCTGGTCCACCTCGAGCCCCGGCCGGTCGAGGTGGCGGTCGACGACACGATGGCCGTCGACCGCGGCACCCGCCGGGGGGTGGCCGACGCCGACGGGCAGCTCGAGTCGGCGCTGGCGGGCGCCCGCGGGACGATGCTCCTGGTCCGCCCGGACCGGTTCGTGGCCGCGGCGTGGGCCGGACCGTCCCTCGGCGCAGTGGTCCGGTCGCTCCGGCCCTACGTAGGCCCGCCGACACCTTGACGGTGCCGCCTCCGAAGATTACCGTACCAAGAACCACTTTCTGTTGGTGAGCCGACAGGGAAGATCAGTGGCACATCCACACAACCTCTTGGGGGGGGTATGCACAGACCCAAAGCCATCGCATCGGTCCTGCTGACCGCAGCACTCGCCGTCGGGCTCGCCGCCTGCTCGTCGACAGGCCCGCAGGCCAGCGGGACATCTGGCGGGACAAGCA
>JBOGGF010000085.1:0-3799 GCA_050743965.1 Acidimicrobiales bacterium | reverse complement strand
CAGGGAGCCGGGCGAGCGCTACCCGGGAGGTTGAGGATCGGCGAGCGTAGGAAGCTTTAGGCTCGCCCCGACTGAGTGGTGACCCTTGGCTGGGGTGTCTTCTGGCGCCAGATGTAAGGCGTGGTCGTGGTCACTGCGGTCAAGCCCGAGCGTTCGAGGATCGGCTGGGACATCGCGGTGCAGTCGCTGTGTAGGTACGTCACTCCGCCGTCGATCGCCGAACGCGCGCGGGCCGCCGTGACCGCCCGGTAAGCACCCCGCCCGCGCCATTCGGGCCGTGTCGCACCGCCCCACAGCCCGGCGAACGCACTGTCCGGTACTCGGGTCAACCGTCCCGCGCTGACCACCTCGTCGCGTGCGAGTGCCACCCAAAACTCCTCGAGTCCCTGCTGGCGGTCCAGCCGGTCTATCACCTCAGCGGTGCTTGGGCCGCTGCCGAAGACTTCGCGCTGCATGGCCGCCGCCTGCCTGATCACATCTTCGCGGTCGGCCAGCTGGTCGACTCGGTGAACCACGATGCCGGCGGGGACCTCCACGTCTTGGGCGAGTCGTGCCGCCTCGCCGATCATCACAGTCTCCACTTCCTCGGGCACCAGTCCTTGGGCCTGCAGGCGCCTGCCGAGATCGACAGGTCGGTCGTGGCCGCGGGTCTTCCACTCGAACTCTTCGATGCCAGGCAGAACAATGAAGTACTCGATGGTCTGTGCGATCAAGGCATCGACGTCGGCAACGCCGTCGAGTGACTCGTAGCTGACGAAGCCGCCTCGATGCGAAACGCCACGCCACAGCGGGCCGCTGCGATCCCAGCTCGAAGCGCCACCCATCTCGGCTCGCCCGCGAAGTGCAGCGTCGTACGCGGCGAGTAGTTCACGTCGACTGAATCCAAATGTCACGGCGCCAGCCTCGCGCTCGCGGGCACGCGACACCGCCGCAATGCAAGCAGGCAGTGCCTTGACTCCGAGCTGGCGGCCTCGTTCGTCTTCGCTGACCCAACGCCAAGCGGATGTGCCCTTCGAAGTGTAACGCCGGTCGGGGTGGTGTTTGCCATGACGAAATGGAAGGAGCTTCGACCGATCCGATGCCGTTGACAACTCATCGGGTGAGCCGTTTAGCGCCCCTAACCAGCAATTTTTGCGTGCACCCAGCGTTACACAATGCGAACCTTTCGCCTGTGCTGACCGGTGACCTAGTAGTTCTTCCGGATGCCCACGCCAAGGTGCGCCGAAGCGGATACCGGAAGGACACACATGACGTGACAAGTTGGGACGGCTAGCGGTTTGAAAGCGCCGAGGAGTCTCGGGGCTCACAGCCCTCCGACCACCGGCGATCCGAAGGCGACGGTCCAGGCGACGCCCAGCCCAAGAGACAGAGCGACCGCGAGGAGGAAGGCGCCGGCACCCGAGCTGAAAGCCCAGTGTCGCAGCCTGGTCGGGGTGAGTTGGTGGAGAGCGGAGACCGCCGAGCGGGCGACGAACCCGGCGATGTCTTTGGCGAGCCTGGCCGACAAGCGGGTAGCGAAGGAGTTGGCGAGCACGATCGACACCGAGGAGATCATGGCGATCATGGCCCAGGTGGGCTGGACGAGCCCGGTGACCGCGAGCGGCACGCCGATCCCGTTGAAGGCGAAGGCGATGGCGAGGTTTTGCCGGGTCTTCTTGAAGCTGCCGGCAGCGATGTCCCGGGCGTCGGCCACGGCAGTGAGGCGGTTGCCGACGAGGACGACATCGGCGGACTCGATGGCGATGTCGGTGCCGGCCCCCATGGCGATGCCGATGTCGGCCTGGGTGAGCGCAGGGGCGTCGTTGATGCCCTCGCCCACCATCACCACCCGGTGCCCCTGGCCTTGCAAGTCCCGGATGATCTGGGCCTTCTGGTCGGGGAGCATGCCGGCGTGGACCGCGTCGATGCCGACCTCGGCCGCTACGGCTCGGGCGGTGGCGCGGTTGTCGCCAGTCACCATGATCGGGGTGATCCCCGCGGCCCGCAATCGGGTGACGGCCTCGGCCGCGTCGGATTTGATCGCATCGGCAATGCCGACCAGGCCAGCGAGCTTGCCGTCTCGGGCGACGGCGACGACGGTCTGGGCGGCCCCTTGCATCGCTTCGATGCGGTCGGCCAAAGGTGCTAGCTCGGCGCCGTGAGCAGCGAGCCATCCCGGCTTGCCGACGGCCACGCCCCCCCCGGCGATCTGCGCGGTGACGCCTTGGCCGGTGGTGGAGGAGAACCCGGAGGCGTCAGGGATCTCGAGGTCGCGACCCTCGGCGGCGGCGACCACGGCCCGGGCGAGGGGATGCTCGGAGGAGATCTCGACCGCCACCGCGATCGCGAGCAGGTCGTCTTCGGTAGTGGCGCCGGCGGTCACGATCTCCACGACGCTCGGCTTGCCGGCGGTGAGCGTGCCGGTCTTGTCGAGCACCGCGACATCGATCTCGGAGAAGACCTGGAACGCCTCACCTGAGCGCATCAAGATCCCCCGCTCGGCGGCCATGCCCCCGCCGCGCATCATCGCGAGTGGCGTGGACATGCCCAAAGCGCACGGATAGCCCATCACCAGCGCGGCGAGCGCGGCGAAGATCCCCCGGGAGAGGTCGACCTGCCCGGTCGCCGCCCAGTCACCGAGCGTCCAGATGAGAAGCGACAGCCCAGCCGCGGCGAGAACGACGGGCACGAAGACCTTGAGGACCCGGTCGACGAGCACGATGATGCCGGGCTTGAGGGCGCGGGCTTCTTCGATGTGGCGGGCGACCTGGGCCAAGAAGGTGTCGTCGCCGACCTTGGTCACCTCGACCACAAGGGCACCGGTCTGGTTGACCGACCCGCCGATCACCTCGTCACCTTGGTGCTTGTCGACCGGGATCGGCTCGCCGGTCACCATCGCCTCGTCGATCGCCGAGGTGCCCGCGACCACCTTGCCGTCGAGGGGCACCCGCTCACCGGGGCGCACCCGAAGCATCTCGCCGAGGGCGACAACGGCCACGGGCACCTCAACCTCCAGCACAGCACGTCTCGCAGCACCCGGGCGGTGTCGGGCTGCAGGTCGAGCAGGCGGCGCACCGCGGCCGACGAGGAGGAGCGCACCAGCGACGAGACGTACCCCGAGAGCAGGTGGTAGGTGGTGATGAACACCGCGACGGAGAGGAAGTCGCCGGTGGGGAACACTTTGGGGGCGACGAACAGGCCGAGCAACCCGCCGCTGAGGCCCCCGAAGGCACCGGCTTCGAGCAGGACGTGCTGGTTCAAGATCCTGCGGCGGGCGCTGGCGGTGGCCATCTGCAGGATCGGCCGGCCCACGACGAACATCATCGAGACCGCCATGCCCAAGATCAGCCACGGCCCGTAGGCGAAGCGCTGGCCACCCCAGGTGACCGACACCCGATGGCCGGTCGTCCATACGTAGCTCATGAGCCCCAAGGTCGCCAGCGTGAGCACGAGCCCGACTTGGAAGCGGTCTCGCTCGTTGTGCAGCTCGGCCTCTTCCTCCTCGAACAGGCCAACCTTTCTCGGATCGCGCACCGAGTAGCCGACGGCACGAAGCGTGTCGGCGATCGCCTGGGGCGGAAGCGCCTCGGGGCGGTAGGTGACCAGGCCCTCCTCATGGGCGAGCGACACCGAGACCGTCTCGACACCGTCGAGGCGTCCGACGGCCCTCTCGATGGTCGACACACAAAAGCTGCAGTGCAGCTTGCCGAGCTTCACCTGCAGCCGGGCCGTGCCGTCCTCGGCGGTCCGCACCCGCTCGGCGAGCCAGCTCTCGTCGGTGCTGGTCGCCTCCCGAGGATCCCGGGGGGCCGTGCTGTGT
>JBOGGF010000084.1:0-4660 GCA_050743965.1 Acidimicrobiales bacterium | reverse complement strand
CCGCCGCAGCGGCCGTGGGGCCGCCCGATAACCTGGCGACCGTGCCCGTCGAGCGAGTGCTCCTGGCCGAGCCCCGAGGGTTCTGTGCCGGCGTCGAGAAGGCGATCAAGGCCCTGGCGTGGATGGTTCGCGTCTTCGAGCCGCCCGTCTACTGCTACCACGAGATCGTCCACAACAAGCACGTGGTCGACCAGTTCCGCCGGCAGGGCGTGGTCTTCGTCGATGACGTGACCGAGGTCCCCCGCGGGGCGGCCCTCATGCTCAGCGCCCACGGGACCGCTCCCGAGGTGGTGGCGACGGCCCGGGCCCGGGGCGGCGTGGTGGTCGACGCCGTGTGCCCGCTCGTGACCAAGGTCCACCACGAGGTCAAGGTGCGTAGCGGCAAGGGGTTCACCGTCCTCTACGTCGGCCACGCCGGCCACGAGGAGGCCATCGGCACCATGGCGGTGGCGCCCGACGCCGTGCGCCTCATCGAGACCGAGGCCGACCTCGACGCCCTGGCGGACCTGGCGCCCGGCGAGGCGCCGGTGGCCCTGCTGGCCCAGACCACGCTGAGCCACGACGAGTGGCGGGAGCTGATGGAGTCGGCCAAGCGGCGCTTCCCCGACCTGTGGCTCCCCAACCGGAGCGACCTGTGCTTCGCCACCACCAACCGCCAGGCCGCCCTCAAGGCGATCGCCGGGGAAGCCGACGCCGTGGTGGTGATCGGCTCGGGCAACTCGTCGAACACCGTCGCCCTGGAGAAGGTGGCACGCGCCTCGGGGTGCGCCAACGTGGTCCGGGTCAACAGCGCCGACGAGCTCCCCGCCGACCTGGACGGCACCATCGGGGTGACCGCCGGCGCCTCAGCCCCCGAGGCCCTGGTGGAGCAGGTGGTGAACCGGCTGGCCGCGCGCCAGGGGGTCGAGGTCGTGCCGGTCATCGACGAGGACGAGTACTTCCCGCCCCCGCCGGAGCTCCGGGAGCTGTTGCGGGCCCTCACCACCACCGTGGGGGTCCTGGCCGCCGCGCCGGTGCCCGCCACCGTCGACCCGGTGGCCGACGACCGGGAGGTGGTCGCGACCGACGTCCTGGCCGGCCTGGGACCGAGCGGTGGCAGGATGGGCGGATGACGTTCACCCGGATGGACGAGTCGACGGCCGACGGGAGGCAGCTCGGGTCCCGTCGCGCCGGGCGCGGGCCGGTGGGAGCCGCCCGCTGATGGCCGGCAGCGTGGTCGACGCCGGCCAGCGTCGGCGCCTCCGCCGCCTCCAGCAGCTGGTGATCGACCTCGGTCGGGAGGACTTCGACCGGCGGCACCCCGGGCTCGAGCTGACCCCGGTCGCCGCCCTCGTCTGCGCCTACGAGGAGGAGGGCAACATCGGCGGTGTCCTCGCCCGGATGCCGGCGAAGGCCTGCGGGCTCGAGGTGACCCCGGTGGTGGTGGTGGACGGGGGCGACGACGCCACCGCCCGCGTCGCCCGAGACGCCGGGGCCGTCACCTTCGAGCTCCCGGTCAACCTGGGGCACGGGGTCGCCCTGCGGGTCGGCTACGACCTGTGCGTGCGGGCCGGGACCCGGTTCGTGGTCACCCTCGACGCCGACGGCCAGAACGACCCCCAGGAGATGGAGGCGCTGCTCCAGCCCCTCGTCGACGACGAGGTGGACTTTGTCGTTGCGTCGCGCCGCCTCGGCGAGGACCGGTCGGCCGACCGCTACCGGCGGGCCGGCGTGGTCTTCTTCGCCTGGCTGATGAACCGCATGACCGGGGCCCGGCTCACCGACACCTCCAACGGCTACCGGGCACTGCGGGCGACCATGCTCGCCGACGTGGTCGGGCGGCTCGAGCAGGACCAGTACCAGACGTCCGAGCTGCTCCTCACCGCCCTCGGGCGCGGGTGGCGGGTGACCGAGCGGGGGGCGACGTGGCACGAGCGTCGGTCGGGCCAGTCCAAGAAGGGCGGCAACCTTCTCTACGGCCTTCGCTACGCCACGGTCATCGTGCGCACCTGGCGGCGCGAGCGCCGCCGCGACGGCGTCCGCTGACCACGGCCGCCTGCGCCGGACCGGCGGGCCGATACCGGCACCGGGCGACGCCGCTCAGCGGGACCCGGCCCTCGCCTCGTCGTAGGCCTTCTGCACGGCCAGGCGGAGGGCCTCGGTGGTGGCGTGCACCGTGCTGCGGGGCACGCGCCCGGTCCCGGCGCGCACCGGCGGTGTGAGGGGGTCCCCGACCACCACCCGGATGCGCAGCGGCCTGGGCACGAGGAGCCCCTTGGGCATGGCGAGGTCCGAGCCGCCGATGCCGATGGGCACGATCGGGGCACCGGTGCGGGCGGCGAGGAATGCCGCCCCCTCGAGCAGGGGGGCCACCTCGGGCCCGGACTTGCGGGTCCCCTCGGGGAAGAGCACCAGGGCCTGACCCTGGCGCAGCACCGCCTCGGCCCGCCGGAGGGCCTCGCGGTCGGCGGCCGCCCGGTTGACGGGGAAGGCACCCAGCCCGTCGAGCAGCCGGCCGACGGACCGGCGCTCCCACAGCTCGTCCTTCGCCATGAAGAAGAGCTTGCGGTCGGTGACGAAGGCGTTGAAGCCGAAGTCGGCGAACGACCGGTGCACCGGGGCCAGGATGACCGCCCCCTCGGCCGGGATCTTCTCCCGCCCCGACACCACCGGCCGGAACCACGTCCCGCAGAGGGCCTCGAAGACGAGGCGGGCCACCCGGTAGCCGGGCGTCCGCCGGGGATCGACCCGGTAGCCCGTCCCCTCGCTCACAACCACGACACCACCTCCTCCACCACCTCGTCCACCGTCCGGCCAGTGGTGTCGAGCACCCGGGCGTCGGCCGCCCGGACCAGCGGCGACGCCGTCCGGGTGGAGTCCAGCAGGTCCCGCCGGGCCACGCCCTCGGCCGGCTCGTCATGGCGGCGCCGGGCCCGCACGTCGGGCGACGCCGTCAGGAACACCTTGAGGTCGGCGTGGGGGAGCACCACCGTGCCGATGTCGCGCCCCTCCACCACCCCGCCACCCTGCGCCGCCGCCCATAACCGCTGGCGCGCCACCAGGTGGTCCCGGACGGCCGGGTTGGCCGCCACGGCCGAGACGGCCAGGCTCACCCCGGGCCGGCGGATGGCGTCGGTGACGTCGGCGCCGTCGATGGTGACCGACGCCCTCCCCACCTCCAGGGCGGCGTCCCGGGCGATGGCCGCCACCGCCGGGCCGTCGGCCGGGTCGATCCCGCGGTCCAGGGCGGCCCAGGCGATCGCCCGGTACATCGCGCCGGTGTCGAGGCGCTCGATGCCGAGGCGCTCGGCCAGGGCCCGGGAGACGGTCGACTTCCCCGACCCGGCGGGGCCGTCGATGGCCAGCAGCCGCAGCCGGGCGGTACCACCGAGCGTGCGCAGGTCGCCGACGAACCGCGGATAGCTGGTCCCCACGCAGCCGAACCCGTCGAGGCGCGACTCGCCCGACCCCGCCGCCAGCGCGGCGACGGCACCGGCCATCGCCATCCGGTGGTCGCCGCCGCTGTCGAGCCGGGCGTGGACGACTCGACCGGCCCCGTGGACCACGAGGTCGTCGCCGGCGACCTCGGCCCGGGCACCGATCGCCGTCACCAACCGCGCCACGGCGGCGAGGCGGTCCGACTCCTTCACCCGCAGCTCCCCGACGTCGCGGAAGACGGTGACGCCCTCGGCCGCCGCCGCCGCCACGGCCAGCACCGGGACCTCGTCGAGGGAGGGGATCTCGCCCGCCGTCACCACCGTGCCCCGGAGCGGGGCGTGACCGGCGACGAGGTCGGCGGTGGTGCCCCTCCGGTCGACCAGGGCGACCGGAGCCCCCATGCGCCGCAGGACGTCCAGGTAGCCGGTGCGTTCGGGGCCGGCGTAGACACCGGCGACGGTCACGTCGCTGCCGGGCACCAGGCAGGCGGCGACCACCCAGAAGGCGGCCTGGGACGGGTCGCCTGGGACGGTGCAGTCGAACGGCTCCAGCTTGGACGCCCGTACCCTGACCACCCGGCCGGACCCCTCGGCCGCGACGGTGACGGCCGCCCCCAGCTCGGCCAGGAGCTCTTCGGTGTGGGCGCGGGTCGGCACCGGCTCGTGGACGACCGTCTCCCCGTCCGCCCACAGGCCGGCGAGCAGGACGGCCGACTTGACCTGGGCGCTGGCCACCGGCGGGGTCCACTCGATCCCCCGCAGCGGCCCGCCCCGCACGGCGAGGGGTGGCAGGTGGCGGGGTCCACGCCCCTCCACGGCGGCGCCCATGGCCGCCAGGGGCTCGGCCACCCGGTCCATGGGGCGGGCCGAGAGCGAGGCGTCCCCGGTGAGCACCGTCGTGCCGGCGATCCCGGCGACGAGGCCGGCGAGGAGCCGCATCCCGGTGCCCGAGTTGCCGCAGTCGACCGGACCGGCCGGTGCGTGCAGGCGCGCCTTGCCCCCGGTGATCCGCACGGCGCCGCCCACATCGACGACCTCGGCCCCGAGGGCGGCGACGGCGGCGCGGGTGGCGGCCACGTCGTCACCGTCGGAGAGGCCGCGCACGACGGAGGTGCCCTCGGCCAGGGCGCCGAGCAGGAGCGCCCGGTGGGAGACGGACTTGTCGCCCGGGGTCCGCACGCGCCCGACGAGCGGCCGCCCGCCGGTCACCCGCACCATGTCGGGGGCGCGGGCCGGGCTCCGCC
>JBOGGF010000083.1:0-11978 GCA_050743965.1 Acidimicrobiales bacterium | reverse complement strand
TCGTCCGCCAGAAGCACACCCAGTTCCGTGGCAACGGCCGGACCGAGCGCAACGTGGTTGGGTCTCCCATGTTCCCCCAGTTCATGGCCAAGACCACGGGGTTCCTCTTCATGATCACCGCCGGTCTGGCATTGCTGGGCGGCCTCGCCCAGATCAACCCGATCTGGCAGTTCGGGCCGTACCAGGCGTCCCGGATCTCCTACGCGGTGCAGCCGGACTGGTACATGGGCTTCCTCGACGGCGCGCTGCGCATCATGCCGGCGTGGCAGTGGTCCGGGTGGGGCCACACCGTACCGTGGGTGGTGTTCTTCCCGGCCGTCCTGTTCCCCGGGATCGTGTTCAACCTGTGCTTCGCCTGGCCTGCCCTCGAGCGCCGCTTCACCGGGGACGGGGCCATGCACCACATCCTCGACCGGCCGCGCGACCGGCCCAAGCGGACGGCCGCCGGCGCCAGCGTCTTCGCCCTGCTGTTCACCGTCTTCGCCGCCAGCTCGACCGACGTGCTCGCCAACTACTTCCACGTGACGCTCAACGGCACGCTGTGGTTCTTCCGCGTGGCCGTCGTCGTCATCCCGATCGTCACCTACTTCCTGACGTGGCGCGTGTGCGTGGAGATGATCAGCGGCGGGGTGCGAATGGGCAAGCGCAAGCGCGCCATGGTCGTGAGCCGCACCGCCCAGGGCGAGTACCTGGCCGTGCCGTCGGACATGCGCCCGGGCGACGAGCACGTCGAGCTGGGGCCGGCCCGGGTGCCGGTCCAGATCGACATGGAGCCGCCCGAGCCCGTCGGTGCCGGGACCACGTTGAGCGGCCCCGGCGTGCGGCGGGTCCGCCGCTGACGGGAGGACCCCGCTGACGGGAGGGCCGCCGCCGGAAGCCGCCCTGCACCGACGGGGCCGGCCGTCCGCCGCCGACGGTCGACGAGCCTCAGGCCCCAGCGCCCGCGCCCGCGCCTGCCGGGGCGCCAGCGCCCACCGGGGCGACCGGGCGAACCCGGTCGAGCACCGACGCCGCAGCCGTGAGGACGCCGAAGCCGGCGCCGAGGAGGCAGGCGCCGTACCACCCGCTGGCGGCCAGCACCGCCCCGGCGGAGCCGGAGCCGATGGCGCCGCCGGCGAAGTAGCACACCATGTAGGCGCTGTTGATCCGGCTCCGGGCGTCCGGACGTAGGGCGTAGATCACCGACCAGTTGGTCAGCTGCATGCCCTGGGTACCGACGTCGAGCACGACGATCCCCGCGAGGAGGAAGCCGAGGGACGACCGACCGGCGGCGAGCAGGGCGAAGGACCCGATGACGAGCACGGCGGCGACCACGATCGTCCGGCTCGCCCGCTGGGCATCGGCGAGCCGCCCCGCGGCGTTGGCGCCCAGCGCGCCCCCGACGCCGGCAAGCCCGAACAGCCCGATCACGGCGCTCGAGTAGTGGTAGGGCGCGCCGGAGAGGAGGAAGGCCAGCGCCGTCCACAGGACGTTGAAGGCGGCGAAGGACCATCCGCCCTGCCAGGCGCGCCGGCGGAGCAGGGGCTCCTCGACCAGCAGCCGCAGCGAGGTCCGCACCAGCCGGAGGTAGGCGACGTGCGGCCGGGGGGCCTCGCGGGGGATCGCCCGCCCCAGCAGCACCGAGGCGGCCACCATCAGCCCGGCGGACAGCCAGTAGATGGACCGCCAGCCCGCCGCCTCGGCCATCAGCCCTGCCAGGGTCCGGGCGAGCAGGATGCCGACGAGCATCCCGGTCATGATCCGGGCCATGATCCGGGCCCGCCGCGCCGGCACCGCCACGTCGGCGACGAGGGGCAGCAGCACCTGGCCGGCCACCGACCCGCCGCCGGCGACGATCGCCCCCAGCTCGAACAGCCAAAGGCCGGGGGCGGCGGCACACACCACGAGGGCCGCCGCCGCCAGGGCGTAGACCCCCACGACGAGGCGCCGCCGCGGGTGGAGGTCGCCGAGGGGCACGACCAGCAGGAGGGCGGCGGCGTACCCGGCCTGCGTGCAGGTGACCACGGTCGCCGCCACCGCCGTGCCAACCGAGAACTCGGTGGCGACGTGGTGGAGCAGCGGCTGGGCGTAGTAGAGGTTGGCGACGCTGGCGCCGGCGCACACCGTCACCAGGTTGACCAGGGTGCCCGACAGGCGCGGCGTCGCCGTGGCCCGGCTGCCCGCGCTCACGCCCGCCGGCCTCGTCAGTACATCACCGCGCCGGCGGCGACGTTCAGGTCGACGCCGGTGATGCCGCCGGCGGCGTCACCGGCCAGGTAGACCACGGCGCCGGCCACCTCGGAGGCCGACACCAGCCGCTCCAGCGGGGCCTGGTGCTCGAGGGCGGACCGGACCTCGGTCTCCGGCCGCCCCTGGGCCTCGGCTTGGCGGGCGATGACCCAGTCCATGCGCGGGCCCTCGACGAAGCCCGGCGACACCACGTTGGCCCGGATGCCGTAGGGACCGGCATCGAGCGCCACGGTCCGGCACAGACCGACGAGGCCGAGCTTGGACGCGGCGTAGGGGGAGCGGTGGAGCAGCGGACGCTTCCCGGTGATCGACCCGATGAACACGATGGCGCCGCGGCGGCGCTCGACCATCGAGGGAAGGACGGCCCGGCAGCACAGGAACGCCCCCGTCAGGTTGACGCCGACGGTCTCGTGCCAGTCCCGCGGGTCGACCTCCCAGACCGGTGCAGAGGGGCCGCCGACGCCACTGTTGTTGACGAAGACGTCGATGCCGCCGAAAGCCGCCGTCGCCTCGTCCGCCATACGGCCCACCTGCTCGGGGACCTGGAGATCGACCTCGCACGGCACGGCCCGCCGGCCCCGCTCCCCGATCTCCTCGCAGAGGGTCTCGAGCTCTTCGGGGCGCCGGGCGCACACCACGACGTCGGCCCCGGCCTCGGCCAGGGCCAGGGCGACGACCCGACCGATGCCGCGAGCGGCACCGGTCACGACCGCCGATCGGCCTTGCAGGCTCCGACCGCCCCCCGGCGGCTCGCTCACTGACGCCCGGCGCCGTAGCGGTCGAGCCGGACGGTGGCCGTCCGGGCGTGGGCGAACATGCCCTCGGCGTTCGCCTCGACCTCGCAGTGGCGGGCCATCTCGACCGATGCCGCCTCGTCCATGTACTGGAACGTCACCGTCTTGAGGAACTTCCCGACCCACAGGCCACCGGTGAAGCGGGCGGCCCGGTGGGTGGGCAGGATGTGGTTCGGGCCGCTCACCTTGTCGCCGTAGGCCACGGTGGCCTCCTCGCCGACGAACAGGGACCCGTACTCGCCGAGCCGGTCGATCATCTTGCGCGGCTCGGCCAGGTGGACCTCGACGTGCTCGAGGGCGTACCGGTCGTTCACGGCCACCAGCTCGTCGAGGTCGTCGACGACGATCACCTCGCCGCCGTGCTCCCACGACGCCCGGGCGACCTCCTTGGTGGCGACGGCCTCGAGGTGATCGTCCATCTGGTCGATGACGGCTTTGCCCAGCTCCTCGGACGTGGTGATGAGGACCACGCGCGACATCGGGTCGTGCTCGGCCTGACCGACCAGGTCGGCCGCGACGAGGAACGGGTCGGCCGATTCGTCGGCGAGGATCCCGATCTCGGTCGGCCCGGCGAGGAGGTCGATGCCCACCTGGCCGAAGAGCTGTCGCTTGGCCTCGACCACGTACTGGTTGCCCGGGCCGACGATCATGTCGACCGGCTCCAGCCCCGGGAGCAGCCCGTAGGCCATGGCGCCCAGTGCCTGCACCCCGCCGAGGGCGTACACGGCGTCCGCCCCCGCCCGGTGGGCGGCGTAGAGCAGGCCGGGCAGGACCGCGCCCGACCGGGTGGGCGGCGTGCAAACCACCACGTGCTCGACGCCGGCCACCCGGGCCGGCACCACGCTCATGTAGGCCGAGGCTATGAGGCTGTAGCGGCCGCCGGGCACATAGGTGCCGACCGAGCGCACGGGGAGGTGCCGGTGACCCAGGACGACGCCGGGCCGGGTCTCGACCTCGAGGTCTCGCATGGTCTCGCGCTGGAGGCGGGCGAAGTTCCGGACCTGCTCGATGGCGAAGTCGATCGCCTCCCGCACCTCCGGCTCGACGTGCGCCTCGGCCCCGGCCAGCTCGTCGTCGGGCACGCGGAAGGACGCCGGCGCGTGGCCGTCGAGCTCCTGGGCGTAGCGGCGCACGGCGGCCTCGCCCTCGTCGCGGATCTCGGACAGCATCTGCGCCACTCGCTCGCGGACGGCGTCGCGCCCGGCTTCGGCCCCTTCGGCTGGCTGCTTCAAGTACCTCATTGGGCCGATCCTAATGCGCACCGCTGGGCGCACCACTTGGCGCGCGACTGGCGGCGGCGGCCGAGGCTGGCCTGCGGCGGGCGCCGTCGGCCCGGAGCCCGGCACGGCACCCGAAACCGGAGCCCGGCACCGGGCGGCCGACCGCTGGCCGCTGGCCGCCCGGGCTAAGCTTGCAGGGCTGCTCCTGCAGCGCAGCGACGAAGTGGACAGGGGAGGACGGATGCGCAAACGGGCGACCGACGGTCCGTCGCCCGCACCGGAGCCGGTGCCGATGCTGGCCCATGACCGGGTCCTCCTGGCCCTGCGGCGGGGGATCACCAGCGGCTACCTCGTGGGCGGGACCCGACTGGTCCAGCCCCGCATCGCCGAGGCCCTCGGCGTGAGCACCACCCCGGTACGCGAGGCCCTGCGCCAGCTGGCCGCTGAGGGGTTGGTCCAGATGGACGTGCACGGCGGCGCGGTGGTCCACGAGCTGAGCCGGAGCGAGCTGGTCGAGGTGTACGAGCTGCGCCGGCTGCTCGAGCCGATCGCCGTCGAGCGGGCGGCGAAGGAGGCGACCGAGACCAGCCTGGTGGCGGCGGTCGAGCTGGTCACAGCGATGCAGCGGGTAACGGGACCCTCCGCGTGGTCCGAGATCAACGCCGAGTTCCACAGCGTCATCGAGCAGGCGGCGGGCGGCTCCCGTCTGGCCTCCATCCTGAGCCAGCTCCACGCGCTGTCGTCCCTCTACGTGACCCACTCCCTGCTGTCGGAGCCCGACCGCATCCGGCTCGGCAACGCCGAGCACCGGGAGATCCTCGAGGCGGTGATCGACCGGGACACCGACGCCGCCGTCGACGCCGTGCTCCGGCACCTCGATGGCACGCTGCGGGCGCTCCTGGAGGTCCGCGAGCTCGACGTGACGCTGCCCCCCGAGCACACTGGGCGGTGGTGGGGTGACTAGAGCCCGATGAGCCCGCGCGGCCGGTTCGGGGCGCGCTCACGTGCGGTTCCGGGCGCCGCCCCCCGCCGGCCAATCAACCCTATAGGCCTTTGGCAGCTGCCCAGTGATGATGATAAGGTTCCCGCCGGCAGATCGGGGTGGTGGCGTCGAGGGCACGCGGGACCTCACTGGAGCGCTGCAGCCCAGCCCAGGAAGCCGAGCGGTGTCGCCCCGACCCGCCGAAGAGACGAGGAGGTCCGCATGGAGGAGCGCGTCAAGCAGCCTTGGCACACGGACAAGTGGTTCACCAGTCCGTGGAACCACGACCCGGAGGTTGCCGGCAACTACCGCTTCAACGACAAGCTGCAGATCCACGACGTCACCCTTCGTGACGGCGAGCAGCAGGCCGGCGTGGTGTTCACCGCGGCCGAGAAGGTGCGGATCGCCGAGGCACTGGCCAACGCCGGCGTTCACCGGATCGAGGCCGGGCTGCCCGCCGTGTCCGACCAGGACCGGATCGCGGTCGAGGAGATCGTGAAGCTCGGCCTGCCGTCGGAGATCTACGCCTTCTCCCGCTGCACCGTCGACGACATCAAGCTCGCCATCGACTGCGGCGTGACTGGCGTGGTCACTGAAGTGCCCTCCAGCCGGCATCTGATCGAGATGGGCTACCAGTGGAGCGTCGAGCGGGCGGTGGAGCTCTCGGTCGAGGCGACCAAGTACGCTCACGAGCAGGGGATGAAGGTCTCGTTCTTCCCCATCGACGCCACCCGGGCGTCGGTCGCCGACTACCTCGATCTCGTGGCCCGGGTCGCGGCCGACGGGCACCTCGACGGCCTCGGGCTGGTGGACACGTTCGGTGTGCTCACCCCTCACGCGGTGGAGCGCTTCGTCGAGGTCAGCAGGGAACGACTGAACGTCCCGGTCGAGACCCACTTCCACATGGACTACGGCCTCGGCGTGGCCAACAGCGTCATCGCCGCCGCTGTCGGTGCCGACGTCATCCAGACCACCGTGTCGGGGATCGGCGAGCGGGCCGGCAACACGCCGCTGGAGGAGACGGTCATGACCCTCCTCACGCTTTACAACCAGGACGTCGGGGTGAAGACCGAGGCCCTCACCTCCCTCGCGCGGCTGGTGAACGGGATCGCCGGCGTCGACCAGCCGTCCAACCGGTCGGTCACCGGCTCGCGGCTCTTCGACGTCGAGTCCGGCATCATCTCGACCTGGGTGCGCAACGTGCGGGACACCGAGCTGGTCGAGGCGTTCCCGTACCTGCCGAGCCTCGTCGGCCAGGAAGGACCGAACCTGGTGATCGGCAAGGGGAGCGGCGCGCCCAACATCCTCGAGGCGATGGAGCGGCTCGGCCTGAAGGCCAATGCCGAGCAGCAGGCGGAGATCCTCCAGCAGGTGAAGCTGCGCTCGCTGGAGCTCCACGGCCTCCTCGACGACGGCGACGTGCGGGCGATCGCCGAAGCCGTCATCGGCTGAACGCCCGCTCGCGGGCGCCCGTCCCGCGGCCATGGCGGCCGCGGGAACCATTGGAGAAGTGATCGACGGCAGCAGTGATCGACGGCAGTGCAGAAAGGATGTGACGGGGACCGATGGCCTCATTCGGCGCGGTTGGCATGGACTGGCAGGAGCGGATCAATTGGGGGCGGATGCGCGCGTTCCGTCTCGAGCGGGCCCGGGCGGCGATGCGGCGCTACGGCCTGGGGGCGATCCTGTGCATGTACGACGAGAACGTGCGCTACATAACCTCCACCCTCACCCCGGGGTGGAACCGGCTGAAGCCCGGCCTTCGTTATGCCGTCCTGGTGGAGGGGCGGGAGCCGATCCTCTTCGAGCAGGGTGACATCGGCATCCACGTGCGCAAGCACTCCCCGTGGCTGCCGCCGGAGAACATCCGCCACTCCTACTCGTGGATCAAGGGTGCTGCCGGCCCGGCATCGGAGGCGCAGGTGGCGAAGTTCACCAACGCGCTGCTCGAGGCGCTGGAGGAGGCGGGGGTAAGGGACCAGCCGCTCGGCGTGGACTTCATCGACATCAACATGATCCGGGCATTCGATCGCGCCGGTGTGAACTGGACCGACGGCATGACCCCGATGGTCGAGGCCCGCTCGGTGAAGAACCAGGACGAGCAGGAGGCGATGCGGATCGTCGGCGCCATCGGCGACGGCCTGCACTACGAGTTCTCCAAGTTCCTGAAGCCGGGACTGACCGAGAACCAGGTGACCGCCTTCGGGATGAAGTACCTGTACGACATCCCGGGCATGGAGGACGTCGAGGACGTGATCGTGTCCTCGGGCCCCAATGCCTGGCCGAACTGGCGGAACTTCTCCGACCGGATCATTCGTCCGGGCGAGCTGGTCATCATCGACCTGGCCGCGCTCACCTGGAACGGCTTCAAGTCGTGCTACTACCGGACGTTCTGCGTGGGTGGGAAGCCGACGGACGAGCACCGCCAGTACTACGACACCGCCCTCAAGTGGCTATACGACTCCATCGGCGCGGTGAAGGCCGGGGCGACCACCCGGGACATCGCCTCCAAGTGGCCGTCGGCCATGGAGACGTGGGGATACCAGGACGAGGACGAAGGGGCGGCCAACCTGTGGGGCCACGGACTCGGGCTCGCCCAGTACGACATGCCGGTCATCTCGCGGATCTGGTCGCTCGACTACCCCCAGACGATCGAGCCGGGGATGGTCTTCGCCCTCGAGACCCAGCACGGCAAGGTGCACGACTTCGGTGTCCGCATCGAGGAGATGCTGATCGTCCACGAGGACAGCACCGAGATGATCTCGACGTTCCCGGTACAGGAGATCACCCTTGCCGGTTGAGACGGCCGCCATCTCGCTGGCGGAGGCGTCGACCGTCATCGACGTCACCATCCAGCGCGGCGTCGAGCAGGGCTTCGCCCCGTTGACGGCGGTGGTGCTCGACCCGGGCGGTCACGTAGTGGCGGCCAAGCGGTCGGACAGCTCGGCGATCATGCGGATCGACGTGGCCACGGCCAAGGCGTGGGGCGTGCTGGCGATGCAGTGGCCGGCCCACGAGCTCGTCGACCGGGCGCAGCGGATGCCGCAGTTCTTCGCCGCCCTCGGGGCGCTGTCGGGCGGGCGGATGCTGCCGGTCGCCGGCGGCGTGCCGATCCACGACGACGCCGGCCGCCTGGTCGGCTCCGTCGGGGTCTCGGGTGACACCTCGGACAACGACGAAGCGTGCGCCGTAGCGGGCATCGAGGCTGCCGGGCTCATCCCCTGGCTCGAGCCCCACAGGAGCTGACGCACAGCCGGACTGCCCGCCGCCCCATCACCGCACCTGTACCTGCCGCCCGCCCCGGGAGCCACCCGGGGCGGTGGCGCGCCCGGGGGCGTCGAGGTCAGAGCAGGGCGTCGAGCGCCGACATGACCCGGGGCGGGTCGAGCGGGAGGTCGCGTACCCTCGCCCCGGTGTGCTGGTGGAAGGCGCTGGCGATGGCCGCCACCGTGGGTCCGCCCGATGCCTCGCCCGAGCCGAGCGGCGCCTCGCCGGGATGGTCGAGAAGCCGGGTCTCGACCTCGGGCACCTGGCTGAACCGCATGATGGGATAGCTCTCCCAGTCCCGGCTGGCCACCCCACGCTCGTCGAAGCGCACCTGCTCGAACAGCGTCCAGCTGGCCGACTGCACCAGTCCTCCCTCCAGCTGATTGGTCAGACCGTCGGGGTCCACGATCTCGCCGGCGTCGGCGGCGATCCACGCGTGGCGCAGGTGGATCTCCGCCGTGCGCGGATCGACGTCGAGCTCCATCACCACGGCCACGTAGGCCATCGAGTTCTCGTAGCGGGCGAACCCGAGGCCCCGGCCGGGTGCGTCCAGTCCGCCGGGCGCCTCCATGCCACCGGCCATGTCGACGGCCGCCTCGATCACCGCCCGGGCCCGTGGGTCGGCCAGGTGTGCGAGGCGGAAGGTCACAGGGTCGGTCCCCGCTGCCTCGGCCAGCTCCTCCATGAAGGACTCGATGGCGAAGACGTTGCCCGGGGCCCCGAGGCCCCGGAGGGACGACGTGCGCAGGGCCGTGCCGTCGTCGACGTCACGCTTCACGATCCACGAGGTGCCGAGGTCGTAGGCGGGAGTGCCGTTGCGGTGCCCGCCCGCCTCGAAGTCGAACATCGGCGCCGCCCGCGACCGTTCGATCGGGGGGTCGAGGGACCACCCGGCCAACAGGCGCGTGCCCTTGGGCTGGGGGATCGGCCGCGAGTTGTGGCGATGGGTGAGGATCTCCTGGCACCAGATGGCAATGCGCCCGTCACCGTCGAGCCCGGCGGCCAGGTCGACGGCCATCGCCGCACCCATCGGCTCGGTGGCGTGCTCGTCGTCCCGGCTCCAGCGCAGCGACACCGGGGAACCGGGCAGTGCCGTCGCCACGAGGGCGGCGTCGAGGGCGGCGTCGTCGGCACCGTTGTGGCCGTAGCATCCGGCCCCGTCGAGGTGGTGCACCGTGATCTGCTCCACCGGCAGGTCGACCACCGGCGCCAGCGCCCGACGGAGGAAGCCGATGCCCTGGCTGTGGCTCCACACCGTCAGCCTTCCGGCTTCGGACAGGGCGACGGCGGCCGAGGGCCCGATCGACCCGTGGAGGAGGAAGGGCTTGGTGTAGCGGGCGGTGACCACCCTTGCCGCTCCCTCGCCCGGGTCCGGCCGAGGCTCGGGCGGCGTGTCCTGCGCCACCCCACCGACGATGGGGTACGAAGCGACGACGTGGGCGGCCATGTAGTCCGGGTCGGCCGCCTGGGCGGGGAACGGAGGCCCGTCCTCCGCCCACTCCAGGCGGCTTGCCAGCTCGGCAGCGGCCGACGCCGCCGCGGCCTCGGTGGCGGCGACGACCGCCACGAAGCTCCCACGGCGCACCACCTCGGCCTCCCCGACCGCCGCCGGGGGTAGTGCCGCCAGGACGGCGCCGCACCGCCGGGGTCGGACGACCCGGGCGAACCGCATCCCCGGCAGGCGCAGGTCCGGGACGTAGGCGGGCTCGCCGCCGATCTTGTCCCGGAGGTCGACCCGTGGCATCCCCCGCCCGACGAAGCGGTGCTCAGCCGCCGGGCGCAGTGGCGCCGGGTCGGTCACGCGAGTGCGGAACGGCCTCTCGGCCGCCAGCTCCCAGTAGCTGACCGAGGGTCCGTCCGGTCCGCGGACGACCCCGTCGTCAGCGGACAATCGGTCCGCCGGCACGCCGAACCGTGCCGCGGCCCGTTCCACCAGGAGCCGCCGGACATGGGCGCAGGCCTGGCGCACGGCCACACCGCTCTGCTCGACCGACCGGCTCCCGGCGGTGAAGCCCTCGTCAGGGCCCTCGTCGGTGGTGGCCGGCACGACCTCGACGAGGGCGGGGTCCACGCCCAGCTCCTCGGCGGCGAGGAGGGTGAGAGCGGTCCGAATGCCCTGGCCCAGCTCGACCTTCCCGGTGAAGATCCGCACCTGCCCGTCCACCGACAGGTCGACCCACCGGTCGAGCTCGGGGTGGCCCACGAGGGAGCCGAGGATACGCCGGCGTTGCTCGTCCTGCCCGACCACGACCCGCCCGTCCTCGGTGAGCGCCGGCACGGACTCCTCCGGCACGGTCTCCTCCGGTGGTTGGCTCACGCCAGAGCCTCCGTCGCCGTGCCGTTCTCCGTCGCCGTGCCGTTCTCCGTCGCCGTGCCGTCGCCCGAGGCGACGAGCTGGCGAGCCACCCGGAGGATACGGGGGTGCGACCCGCACCGGCACAGGTGGTCGTCGAGGGCGCGGAGCACCTCGTCCCACCCGATCGGTGCCCGCTGGACGAGCCAGGTGAGGGTGACGGCGATCCCCGGCAGGCAGTAGCCGCACTGGGCGGCATTGACGGCGACGAGGGCGTCCACGACCCGGCGACCCTCGGGCTGCTCGCGCAGGGCCTCGAGGGTGGTCACCTGGCCTCCCTCGACGTCGGAGACGGGGAGCCGGCAGGATGCCCTCGCCGCCCCGTCGACCATGACCGTGCAGGAGCCGCACTGCTCGAGCCCGCAGCCGTACTTGGCCGCCAGCAGGCCCAGCTGGTCGCGCAGGGCCCACAGGAGCGGCGTGCCGGCGGGGACGTCGAGGGCACGCGCCCTGCCATTGACCACCAGTTCGACCATGGCTCCTACCTACCCGGGCTGAAACCGCCGGCCGGCCCCCCGCACGGCGGGGCTCACGCCTTCGCCGGCACCACCGGCAAGAGGAGCGAGGAGGGGTGGTCGCCCCCGGTGTAGACGGTGACCTCGCCCCCGAAGCGCTCGACCGGGCGGTCGGCTGGGTCGTTGTGGGTGAAGGGACCCACCCCCTTGTTGGCGTAGTAGAAGGTCTTGGCGAACTCGCTCAGGGTCCCGCTGTACTCGTAGTCCTTCCCCCGCACGCTGAGCACCACCTTGTAGCCGGCCGGCACCACGATCGAGGTCGGCCAGATCTCGACGTCGCAGCGCACCACCTCACCCGCCACCAGCGGCTCGGTCCGGTCGTGGGTGTGGTACGGCCGGTAGGGGAGGGACCGCCCGGCGTCGAGGTGGCGGTGGGAGGCCCGCAGCCACCCCTGGGCGATGGGGGTATTGGGGTCCAAGGCGCCCTGGAAGGTGACCTCTTGGCCCTCTGGGTCGAAGACCCGCACGACCAAGAACAGGTCGGCGTCCTCGGTCGTCGACGAGATGAACAAGGTGGCGGCCAGTGGCCCGGTGAGCTCGGCCTCGTGGTCGGCGACCGGCAGGGCGAAGTCCACCCCGTCGCCGAGCGCCTCGTAGGTGACGCTGGCGGGCTCGGGC
>JBOGGF010000082.1:0-2192 GCA_050743965.1 Acidimicrobiales bacterium | reverse complement strand
AGCGGAGCCCGGGGCGCTGCTGGCACCGGTGGCGCTGCTGGCGCGGTTGGCGCCGTTGCTCTCCTGGACCTGCTCGGCACCGACGAGGGACAGCGACACCTTGCCCTGGGGATCGATGTCGTCGACCCGCACCTCGAGCGGCTGGCCGAGGCTGAGCACGTCCTCGGCCTGCTCGACCCGCTTGCCCCCCGCCAGCGGGGACAGCTTGGAGATGTGGAGCAGCCCGTCCCGGCCCGGCAGGACGTTGATGAACGCCCCGAACTTGGTGATGTTGACCACCTTGCCGGTGTAGGTCGCACCGACCTCGGCCGACGGCGGGTCGAGGATGAGGGCGATCCGCCGGCGCGCCTCCTCGACGGCGTTGCGGTCCTTGGCGCCGATGGTCACCGTGCCGATCATGCCGTCGTCGTCGACGGCGATGTCGGCGCCGGTCTCCTGCTGGAGGGTGTTGATGACCTTCCCCTTGGGCCCGATCACCTCACCGATCTTGTCGATGGGGATCTCCATCGAGACGATCTTCGGCGCGCTGGCGGCCACGTGGTCACGGGGCTCGGCGATCGCCGCCCGCATGACTTCGAGGATCCGCAGGCGGGCGTCCTTGGCCTGGCGCAGGGCCTGGGCCAGCACGTCGGCGGGCAGCCCGTCGATCTTCGTGTCGAGCTGCAGCGCCGTCACGGCCTCCGCCGTGCCGGCGACCTTGAAGTCCATGTCGCCGAAGGCGTCCTCGGCTCCGAGTATGTCGGTCAGGGTCACGTACTTGCCGTCGTCGTAGACGAGGCCCATGGCGATGCCGGCAACGGGAGCCTTGATCGGCACGCCCGCCGCCATCAGCGACAGGCTCGAGCCGCACACCGACGCCATCGACGTCGAGCCGTTCGAGCTCAGCACGTCGGACACCAGGCGCAGAGCGTAGGGGAAGTCCTCCTTGGCCGGGACCACCGGCAGCAGGGCCCGCTCGGCCAGGAGCCCGTGACCGATCTCCCGGCGCTTGGGGCCGCGCATGAAGCCGGTCTCCCCCGTCGAGTACGGCGGGAAGTTGTAATGGTGCATGTAGCGCTTCGAATCGTCGGGGCTGATCGTGTCGAGCAGCTGGTCCATGCGGGGCATGCCGAGCGTGGTCACGTTGAGCACCTGGGTCTCGCCCCGCTGGAACAGGGCCGACCCGTGGGCGGTCGGGAACAGGTCCACCTCGGCCGACAGCGGCCGGATGTCGGCGGTGCCCCGGCCGTCGATCCGCAGGCCCTCCTCGACGATGCGGCGGCGGACGAGCTTCTTGTTGAGCGCCTTCATCGCGGCGCCGATCTCCCGCGCCCGGTCGGGGAAGTCGGGCGCAAGCTCGGCCGCCACCGACGCGGCGACGTCCTTGGTGGCGGCGTTGCGCTCGGCCTTGTCGGCGATGGCGACGACCTTGCCCACCTGCTCGGTGGCGATCGCCTGCACCCGCTCCCACACGTCGTCGCCGTAGTCGGAGAGGGTCTGGAAGGGGATCGGCTCGATCGGGCCGCGAGCCGCGGTGAGGTCCGCCACCAGCTTGCGCTGGAGGTTGATCGACTCGCGGATCCACGTCTTGGCCAGCTCGAGGCCCTCGGCCAGCACCTCCTCGGTCACCTTGGGCGCGCCGTCCTCGTAGTACTGCCAGGAGCGCTCGGTCCCACCGGCCTCGACCATCATGATGGCGACCTCGGCGTCGGCGTCCTCCGACAGTGCCCGGCCGGCCACGACGAGCTCGAACGTCGACTCGTCCCCGGCGGCGAAGGTCGGGTGCGGCAGCCACTGTCCCTCGGTCGAGTAGGCGATCCGGACGGCGCCGATGGGGCCGTCGAAGGGGATCCCCGAGAGCATGAGGGCGGCCGACGCGACGTTGATGGCCAGCACGTCGTGCGGGTTCTCCTGGTCGGCGCCGAAGACGGTGCCCACCACGTGCACCTCGTTGCGGAAGCCCTTGGGGAACGAGGGCCGCAGCGGCCGGTCGATCAGCCGGCAGGTGAGGATGGCCTGGTCGGCGGCCCGGCCCTCTCGCCGGAAGAACGAGCCGGGGATCTTGCCCGCCGCATAGGCCCGCTCTTCGATGTCCACGGTCAGGGGGAAGAAGTCGGTCCCCTCGCGCACCGAGCGGGATGCGACCACCGTGGCCAGCACGACGGTGTCGCCGATCCGGCCGACCACGGCGCCGTCGGCGAGTTGGGCCAGCT
>JBOGGF010000081.1:0-2913 GCA_050743965.1 Acidimicrobiales bacterium | reverse complement strand
GCCGGAGACCCACCAGGGGGTCTGCCGGCGGCCTTTGGCGCTCGACGGTTCATGATACTAGGGAAGGCGCGGGGAGTCTTGGCCAAGGAACGAATCGAGCGCGACGACGAGGATCTCGTACGTCTCTACCTGACCGACATCGGTCAGTACCCTTTGCTGACCAAGGATGACGAGGTGCGCCTGGCACAGGCCATCGAGGGCGGCCGGGAAGCGGACGAGGAGCTACGGAAGGCGCCCAAGGGCGTGACCGCGGCCAAGAAGCGGGAGCTGCGGCGTGCGGTCATCGCCGGTGAGCACGCGCAGCAGACCTTCGTCCAGTCCAATCTCCGGCTGGTCGTCTCGATCGCCAAGAAGTACCAGGCGTCCGGGCTGCCGCTCCTCGACCTCATCCAGGAGGGCAACCTCGGCCTGATGCACGCGGTCGAGAAGTTCGACTGGCGCAAGGGCTTCAAGTTCTCGACGTACGCGACCTGGTGGATCCGCCAGGCGATCACCCGCGGCATCGCCAACACCGGCCGGACCATCCGGCTGCCGGTGCACGCCGGCGACACGCTGGCCCGGGTCCAGAAGGCGCAGGCCCGCCTGGAGCTGAAGCTTGGGCGGCCGGCCACGCTGGCCGAGCTCGGCATCGAGGTGGAGATGCCGGAGGACAAGCTCGTCGAGGCCCTGCGGTTCCGGGCCGAGCCGCTGTCGCTGTCCGAGCCGCTGCGGGAGGACGGCGACGCCGAGCTGGGCGACGTCGTCGAGGACCGCTCGGCCGAGTCCCCGTTCGAGGTGGCGGCGGTGTCGCTCCTCCCCGACGAGATCGGCCGTCTGCTCTCGCCCCTCGACGAGCGGGAGCGGGAGATCCTGCGGCTGCGCTTCGGCCTGGACCGGGGCGAGCCGCGCACGCTCGAGGAGGTCGGCGAGCACTTCAACCTGACCCGGGAGCGCATCCGCCAGATCGAGGCCCGGGCCATGTCCAAGCTGCGCCACCCGTCGTCGGACACGGGCGCCCGGGACCTACTCACGGTCTGACGGGCTGCCGCCTTCCGCCGGGCGGCCATGGCCGGGCCACGCCCCCCGGGTTCTTGGATTGCCGGCGACCGCACCCGGCGACCGGAGTAGCATCGCGGTCATGAAGAAGCTGCTGCTCCTTGCTGTCCTCGTCACCATCGGCGTCGTCGCCGCCAAGCGGCTGCGCGCCGCCTGACGGCGGACTGCGGCCGTCGGCCGACTGGCTCGGCCGGTCAGGTCGCCGGCTGCGCCTTGACCGTCGCCACGCCGCGCCGTCGCGGTCCGTCGCCGACGCGCGTGCGCTCCGTCCGGCTGCTGCGGTAGGTACGCCAGACGAGGAGAGCCGCCGCCGCCACCAGGGCCAGCCCGGTGGTGACCACCGGGGTGCCTGCCGGTACCCGGTCCCGCAGGCGGACGGGCTTGGTGAACTGCCGCACCTCCCAGCCGCGCTCACGGGCCAGCCGGCCCAGTGGCCGGTCCGGGTTGACGGCGACGGGGTGCCCGACCGCTTCGAGCATCGGCGCGTCGGTGGCGGAGTCGGAGTAGGCCGACGACGCGGCCAGGTCGATGCCGGCGCGGCCGGCCAGTGCCCGCATGGCGTCGGCCTTCGCCGCGCCATAGGCGTAGTAGGACATCCGGCCGGTGTAACGGTTGTCGGCGTCCACCTCCCCGATCGAGGCGATGGCGCCGTCCGCCCCCAGCAGCTCAGCCAGGGGGTTGACGATCTCCTCGGGCGAAGCCGACACCAGGTAGACACGATCGCCGGCGCAGCGGTGAACCTCCATGAGCTCGAGGGCCTCGTTGTAGATCAGCGGCTCCACCGTCTCGAGCAGGGTCTCGCGCACGATGCCCCGGACCCTGTCGCGGTCCCATCCCTTGGTGAGGGCGAGCATCGACTCCCGGATCCGGCCCAGGCGGCCCTCGTCGGCCCCGAACTGGAGGTAGATCAGCTGCCCGAGTACCGCCCGCACCACGACCCGCCGGTTGATGAGACCACCCCGGCGGAAGGGCGGGCCGAAGGCGGCGATCGACGCCTTGGCGATCACCGTCTTGTCGAGATCGAAGAAGGCGGCCCTCACGCGGCCAATGGTAGGGCCGTGGGGGGGTACTTCCGGCGCATGCCGGCGGTGTCAGGCGCCGATCAGGAGGGAGTGGACTGTGGCCTCGACGTCGGCCGTCACCAGGACCAAGACCTCGTCGCCCGACTGCAGGACGGTGTCGCCCCGAGGGACGACCAGCCGGTCGTCGCGCACCACCGCCACCACCGTGGCGTCCCGGGGGATCCCCAAGTCGGCGATGGCGGTGCCGACAGCGGGCGAGTCCTCGGCCAGGGTGACCTCCACCAGGTTGGCTGACCCGCCCTGGAACTGCAGGAGCCGCACGAGGGCCCCCACCGACACGGCCTCCTCGACGAGGGCGGTGAGGAGCGACGGCGTCGACACCGACACGTCGACGCCCCAGCTCTCGTTGAAGAGCCACTGGTTCTTCGAGTTGTTGACCCGGGCGACCACTCGGGGGACGGCGAACTCCTGCTTGGCCAGGAGGGACACGACCAAATTATCCTCGTCGTCGCCGGTGGCGGCGACCACCACGTCGACGGTGGCCAACCCGGCGGCATCCAACGACGACACCTCGCAGGCATCGGCGGCCAGCCAGGTCACGCCGGAGTGCTCGGCCTGGCGGCGCTCGACCAGCTCGGAGTCCTGTTCCAGCACGAGCACCTCGTGCCCGTTGGTGAGCAGGTCCCGGGCGATGGCGGTCCCGACGCTGCCGCCGCCTGCGATGGCCACCCTCACCGGTTCGCCCTCCGGCCTCAACGACGCTCGGGCGCCGGTGTCCCGGCGGGGCGACCGTCGGGTGCCGTGGTCGAGCCGGCCGTGGTCGAGCCGGCCGTGGTCGAGCCGGCTGTGGTCGAGC
>JBOGGF010000080.1:0-6800 GCA_050743965.1 Acidimicrobiales bacterium | reverse complement strand
GTCCCGGGCCGAGGCCGAGCGGGTCGGCGACGACCTGATGGCGACCGGCTACCGCGGGTTCGAGCGGGAGCCGGTCGCCTACGGCGATCCCGAGACCGTGGCCGAGCCGCTCGCCGTGTACGCCGCGCTCGGCTTCACCGACATCGTGGTCCGCACCATGTCGGTGCCGGCCGACGCCGCCGTCCGCTCGGTCGAGCTCGCCGGTGAGGTCCGCGCCCGACTGCTCGGGGCGTAGCGGCTCGAACCCCGGCTACATGAAGTTGCGGGTGTGGAGCGCCGAGAGCCCCGCCGCCTCGCCGGCGCCGAAGCCGAGGCGCAACAGCCGGCGCCGGCGGCCCTCGTCCATCGAGGGGCACGCCGACCGTACCCCGCCGTCCCGTCCGTCACTCGCCGTGCAGCGCAGTGGCGACGCCGATCTTGGCCGGCGTGGGCCGGGCGCGCCAGCGGCCTGGCGTGGTGGGCCTGGCGTCGCTCGGTGATCTCGTCCATCATGGTCGCGCACGCCCAGCCCTGCGGCGGGACGCCCGACCAGCGTGCGCCTCACGCCAGATCGACGTGCAGGGGCCTGCCGGATCGACAGACGAGGAGCAGCGAGAGACATGAGCACGCGGCGGACAACGGTTCTCCGTGCTCGGCGCGCCGACCAAGCTCTCGCCACATCCCTGGCGACGGCTCATGCCAGCTGAGGCCGCGGGGACGTCCGAGCCGTGCTGATCGGATTGATCTCGGGTTCGGGAACGGACGCGTGGCCAGACCTCGACAAGGCCATCGCGAGCAGTGTCGAGACCGCCTACGGCCCGGTCGACCTCGTGACGGGCCAGGTCGGCGATGTCGAAGTCGTGCACATCTCCCGGCACGGACGGTCCCATCGCCGACTGTCCAACCACGTCGAGCACCGAGCCAACTTGTCGGCACTGATCGCGGCCGGGGTGGATGCCATGATCGGCTGCACCGTCTGCGGGGCAGCCGATCCGTCGGTGCCGCTCGGTGCGGCCGTCGTCTTCGACGACCTGTACTTCCCGTCCAATCGCCTTCCCGACGGCAGCCTGTGCACCTGGCACGACCGTCCCGGGGTCGCAGGCCGGGGGCATTGGATCTTCGACGCGCCCTTCAGCGAGCCGCTGCGCCAGGCCCTGGTGTGCGCTGGGTCGCGGCTCGACGGGCCACTTGTTCCTGCCGGCACCTACGGGCACGTCGACGGGCCACGCTTCAACACCCGGGCCGAGATCGCCGCCCTCGCGGCTGCCGGGGTATGCGCCGTGAGCCAGACTGCCGGTCCCGAGGCGGTGCTCGCCGGGGAGGCCGGGATCCCCTACGCACTCGCTGGGTTCGTCACCGACTACGCGAACGGCGTGGCGAACGAGCCCGAGCCGCTCGGGGCGCTGCTCGCCCGCATCGCCCAGAGCACCTCCACCTTCGCCGAGCTGGTCGCCTCCGCCCTCCCGACGCTGGCCACCGAGAGCCTGGCCCGGGTGGGCGTCGTTCACCAGGTGGGCCCGTGACGGCGGACTCGGCGGTCCGCGATATCCCGCGGCCGTCCTCGCCTTCGATGTTCCCGACGCCAGGGTGAAATTGGCGTGCCTCGTCACTCCGGCGGTCGAGCCCACCGCGGTCCGGGCCGGATGAGCCACCACCGAGTCGTCGTGGCCCTCGTGGCATTGCATCCGGCCCGGGATCTCCAGAGCCCGCCAGCCCCCCACCGTCTCCCGCCAGACCTCCGACCGGTGGTCGGTCGCCGCCGACGGGCGTTCAGGGCGTGAGGGTGCTGCTGACCGGTTCCGCCGGGTTCATCGGAAGCCACGTCCGATCCGCTCTCCTGGCCCGCCGCCACCAGGTGGTCCCGGTCGACATCCTTCTCCCGTCGGCTCACGGGGCTGCCCCTCCTGCGTCCAATGGCCACCGACGGATCGACGTCCGCGACGCCGAGGGGATGGAGCGGGCACTGGCCGGGGTCGACGTCGTCTGCCACCAGGCAGCGGTGGTCGGTGCCGGCGTCGATGCCGGCGACGCGCCCGCCTATGCCAGCCACAACGATTTCGGCACCGCAACTCTGCTGGCTGCCATGCACCGGACCGGCTGTCGCCGCCTGGTCCTCGCGTCGTCGATGGTGGTCTACGGGGACGGGCGCTACCGGTGCGACCGGCACGGGGAGGTCGATCCCCCTCCTCGCCGGAGCTCCGATCTCGACCAGGGCGACTTCGACAACCGGTGCCCGCTCGGCGGCGAGCCGGTCAGTTGGCAGCTGGTGGGGGAGGAGGCGGCGCTCCGGCCCCGGAGCCTGTACGCCGCCAGCAAGCTGGCCCAGGAGCACTTCGCGTTGGCATGGTCGCTCGGGACCGGCGGTTCGGTGACCGCACTCCGCTACCACAACGTCTACGGGGATGGGATGCCTCGTGATACGCCGTACTCGGGGGTGGCGGCGATGTTCCGGTCGTGGTTGGAGGCGGGAGCACCACCCCGTGTCTACGAGGACGGCGCCCAGACCCGCGACTTCGTCCACGTGCGGGACGTGGCGGAAGCCAACGTCCGATCGGTGGAGGGTGAGCTCCCCGGGTTCAAACCCATCAACGTGTGCTCGGGCTTCCCGGTGACGATCGGCGAAGTCGCAGACCGTCTCGCCGAAGCGCGCGGTGGGCCGCCGCCCGTGCTCACCGGCCAGTACCGCCCAGGGGACGTGCGCCACATCGTGGCCGATCCCGGCCGGGCGGCACGGCTGCTGGGGTTCACCGCCTCGATCCCTCCCGCCGAGGGTCTGGCCGAACTGGCATGGGCCCCGCTCCGGCAGGTGGCAGCGGGAGGGCCGCCCCGTGCCTGAGGACCCGGGGGCGCCTGAGGACCCGGGGGCGCCTGAGGACCCGGGGGTGACGGCGATACTTCCCTGCCGCAACGAGGCCGGATCGCTGCCCCGGGTGCTGGCAGCCGTCCCCGGCGGCTACCAGTCCCTGGTGGTCGACAACGGCTCGGTCGACGGCACCGCCGAGGTGGCTCGAGCCTTCGGTGCTCGGGTGGTCCACGAACCTGCACCCGGATATGGGGCGGCCGTCCACGCCGGGGTCGTGGCGGCAGCAACGCCTATCGTCTGCGTCCTCGACGGCGACGGCTCGATGGACCCCGGTGATCTGCCCCCATTGGTGGAACTGGTCCGGGGAGGCGTCGACCTGGCTGTCGGCCGGCGGAGACCGGTCAGGCGTTCGGGCTGGCCCCTCCACGCCCGGCTGGGCAACGCGATGGTCGCTGCCCGATTGCGCCGGAGGTTCGGGGTCCCCGTGCACGACATCGGGGCGGTGCGCGTCATCCGTCGCCAGGCCCTGCTCGAGCTGGGCGTCGAGGATCGCCGGTCGGGGTACCCGCTGGAGTTGCTGGTGCGGGCGGGGAGGGCAGGCCTCCGGATCGAGGAGCGGGACGTCACTTACGGGTCCCGCACCGCTGGCCAGTCGAAGGTGTCAGGCTCGGTGGTCGGGAGCGCGGTGGCCACCTGGGACTTCTTGAAGGTGGTGCGGTGAGTGGCCCGCATCCGTGCGGGGTGCTGGTGGTGGCCCGGGCCCCGGTGGAGGGGAAGGCCAAGACCAGGCTGATCCCCGGCTTGGGGACGGCGGCGGCGGCAGACCTGGCGGCGGCGGCGCTCCTCGACACGCTGGCCGCTGTCCGTCTGGCCCACGTCGCCGCCCGGATCGTGGCCCTGACCGGGGACCTGTCCGAGGCCCGTCGGGGTGACGAGGTCCGTTCGGCGCTGGAGGGCTTCACCGTCTTGGGGCAGCAGGGCTCCGGTCTCGCGGCCCGGTTGGTTCGTGCCCGTCGCCAGGCGGCCGCCCTGGCGTCGGGCCCTGTGCTCCAGATCGGCATGGACACCCCTCAGGTGTCCTCGGACCTGCTCGACGACGGTGCGGCCCTGCTGACCAGGACGGGAGGCGTGGCGGTGCTGGGACCGGCTACCGACGGCGGGTGGTGGGCCCTCGGGCTACCCGACGGCCTCGCGGCCCCAGCCCTGGGGGAGGTGGCCATGTCCCGGGCCGACACCGGGGCCAGGACTCGGGCGGTGCTGGAGCGAGCCGGCCTGGCAGTGTCGGAGCTTCCCGTCCTCACCGACGTGGACACGCCGGCGGACGCCTGGGCGGTGGCCGACGCCATGGGCGCCGACACCGAGTTCCGCCGGGCGGCAGACCGGTACCGCCGGTCGGGGTGACATCGGGCAGCGGTCACCCCGAGCAGAGGTCAACCCGGGCAGTGGTCAACCCGGGCAGAGGTCAACCCGGGCAGAGGTCCCTTACCAGGTGGTGAAGAGCAGGCTGTTGATGACCAACGCTCCCACGGCCTGCACCCCCAGGGTGAACCGGTGGCTGCCCTGGGGCAGGAGGGCCGGTGCCGCGACCAGCCACACCGAGAACGGCAGCCAGATCCGCTCGGTCTCGGCCTTGCTGAGGGCGCTCAGGTCGGCGACCACCACCACCACCACGAAGGCGACCAGCAGGAGGTGGAGGCCGGCCCGCCGGAGGGCGGGAGGGGCGAAGGCCCGGCGCAGGGCGGTCGCCGCTCCCAGGCCGACGGCACCCGTCAGCGAGGCAAGATTGCCCCACGACCAGTAGGCGAACGGCCGGTCGCCTGCGATGCCGGACCAGTACCGGTGGCGGAGCACGGTCAGGCCGTGGAACCACCAGAAGCCGAGGGACGTGAAGACGGCGACCACCGCCAGGGCGCCGAGCCCGGCCCCGACGAGTGGGCGGTAGTTGCGTGCGATCGCCAGGATCGCCAGCGCCGGTATCCCCATGAGGACCAGCCCGTAATCGAGATAGAGGGCGAATCCGAGTAGCACGCCGGCGGCGACACCCACCTCCCGGGCCCACCGCGTGGCCCCGGTGGCCGACAGCGCCAGCAGTGCCAGGCCCCACGCCGCCACTCCGGCGTAGTAGGCATCGGCGGAGACGGCGATCCACACGGCTGCCGGGGCCAGGACCACGAAGGGCGCCACCCGGCGGGCGGTCCCCTCGTTGCTCAGCGCCCTGACGGCGATCAGCACCGCTGCCGCTGCACTGGTGCCGGTGGCAACACAAAATGCGCTGGCCCACACCGGCCCACCCATGCCCAGGCGGTCCAGTCCCACGAAGGTCAGCAGAGCGCCGGGGGGGTGGCCGGAGACGGCGAGGTTCCACGACCCGGGGTGCCCGGCCGGAATATGCGAGACGAAGGTCCGGAACAGGTCCGCGACGCCGCCCACCCGCGGCACCATGAAGCGGTACCCGTTGGAGGACTCCATGCGGTGGACGAACCCCGGGCCCCACCCGTCGATCAGAGTCAGCGACATGGCCCATACTGCCGACACCAGCCAGGAGCCGAGCAACAGGCGGCGCCAGGGGAGCGTCCGAACCACTGATGGACCGAATGCCACCACGCCGACGGCCACGACCACCGCGCACACCGTGGCCCAGTTCCCGTGGGGCATCCATCGTCCGAGGAAGGGTGCCGTCTGGGCCAGCGCCCGGTACTGGTGTGCGGTCTTGTCGACGATCGGGGAGAGCCAGCGAAGGTGCAGGTGGGGCACTACGAAGGCCAGGACCACCAGGGTCGCGACGCACGATCCCCATACCAGGTCCCACCGGTACCGCCGGAGCCACGACTCCCCGGCCGGCCGGCGCTGGTCGTACGGCGTCAGCCGCACCCGGCCCTCGGGTTGCCGCACCCGTGCACAGTAGCCGGCCAGTTCCGCCCCGCACCCCGGGTCGGCGCGCCCATATCGGTGCACTACTTACGCAACTATGTTCCGGTCAGCTCGGCGATCCGCCCACCGCGGCGAGCAGCCCGTCGAAGTCCTCCGAGCAGGGACCGCACGCCCGCAGGTGGGCGACGATCCCCGCGTAGCGCTGCCGGACCGCGACCGGGTTGGCGACGACCGCCTCGACGTAGACATGCAGTAGCGCCATGGCCTCCTCGCAGCCGACGTCGCGGGGATCGGTCTGCAAGAAACGGTCGAGCGCGGTCCAGGCCGTCATGGCTGACTCGAGGTGTCGGTGTCGGTGTCGAGATACCCTTTCGCGGCGAGCGCGGCACGCAACTTACGTCTGGCGTCGAAGAGCATCTTGTAGATGGCGTTGCGGTTCGAGCCCACCTCGGCCACCAGCGCGTCGAGGGGAACGCCGTCGAGCACGATCGCGACGAAGATTCGGCGCTGGCGCGCCGTGAGCGTCTCGTCGACCGCCCGGTGCATGGCGTCGACCAGGTCCCGCCATTCGGAGGCATCGGCGGGCTCCATGCCGAAGCGGTCGGGCAGGCGTGCCCAGTCCTCGGCGTCCAAGGGGGCCGCCGGATTGCTCCAGAAGTGCCGGCCGACCTTGGTCGACACTTCCAGGATGACGAACTTGTACGCCCAGGTGGTGAACCGGCTCTCACCGCGGAACTCGCCGACCTTCGCGATGATGGCGACGACCGCGTCGGAGGCGGCCTGGTGCGCCAGGTCATCAAGCTCGGGGCCGGTGATCCGCAACTGGCCGCCGCGCCGTCGTGCCTCGGCCTGGGCTACCCGCAGCAGCATCTCGTGCAGCCTGGCGGCGGCGCGCTCCCGCTCGGCCCCGTCTGCGCTGAGCGCGCGGACCCATTCCGCGGACTCGTCATCCGTCCCGCCACCCGCGCCTGACGCTGGCGAACCCGCTGCCTTCATGCTCCTCAAGCTACTCCAGCCGCTGGTATCCGCACGGGGGCCTGACGGGGTGCCGACGGCCACGGGAAGTTCGGCAGTAAGAACCCGCGGGCGGGCGGACGCATACCTTGCGACGGCCCGCCCGGTCCGTCGCAAGCACCAACAGATAAGG
>JBOGGF010000079.1:0-13043 GCA_050743965.1 Acidimicrobiales bacterium | reverse complement strand
CCGGTTTTGTCCTATGTCCCAGACGGCGTTCGGTCGCGGCTCGATGATAAGGCTGTTCACGACCATCTCGGCGACCGGTTGCTTGGTTGGACGGCCGCCGGGTCGGTTCGTCGTATAGAGCACGCTGGAGAACAGCCCCTTCGCCGGACGCGTTGCCACCGTGATCTGCCTCAGCCACTTGACCGAGGACGTCCCGTAGTACCCCGGCACGATCATCCGCAGGGGGAAACCGTGTTCGGCCGGGAGCGGTTCGCCGTTCATCTCGTAGGCGACGAGCACGTCGGGCTCGAGCGCCTTGACGAGCGAGATGTCCTTGCGGTAGCGGTCCACATTCGCCTCGTACGGCGTACCGACCTTGTAGATCCCGTGGTCGGCGCCGTCGAGCCAGATGTGCGACGCACCCGGAGCCGGCCGGGCGAGGGCGAGGAGGTCCGCCAGCGGGACGCCACGCCAGACGGCGGTGCTGGCCCGGCGCTTGGGGAGATCGAGATGGTGCGGGTCGCCGGCGCAGGCTAGCGTCACGGTGACTCGACGGGCAGGCAGCCCCGCGATGTCCTCCAGCGTGAGAGACAGCGACTCGCCCACGGAGCCGACGACCGCCAGCGTCCATCCATCGGCTTCGCACCGTGCGATTCCGAGGTGAGCCAGCACGTAGTGGGCATGGTTCGGGGTGATGAATGTCGAGAGGAACGAAGCGTCGGGGTCCTTCACGACGCTGGGGTTCCCTGGCGGCATCGTCACCGGCGGGGCGGCGCTCCGCGGACGTGTATCTCGCTGCCCTTGGAGGATCATGTCGAAGGCGAGTGGCGGCCGCCGGGCACATAGGCTCCCCAAGTGCGGAGCAATTCCCCTCTCAACGCCGGAGTCCATGACGCTCGACGCGTCTCTTCGACGGTTGAGACGACTCGCTGACATTGTCGGCAGGTCATACGTCATTGTTTCAGATCAGTCCCCATGACCCCTGGCGGGGGCGCCTTGCAGGCGTGAAAATGGCGTCGGCCGCTTATTCCGTGGGTGAGGTCATCTCGCGGCCGCGTTCGGGCTGCTCAGCGCCAACGTGAAGACCTCACCACGAAAGTGCAAGTGAGCACGTGGTGACCGGCCCGAAAGGCTCCCGCCCCGGCGACGACCCGTCGCCACAGGGGGACGGGTTGCCTGCCGCTTGAAGAGGACCGGCCGGAGCCGGAAGCGGCGTGCCGGGGCGGGAGTGGCTGCCCGCCGGCCGATGGCTACGGCGCCGGCGGCGCGGAGTCCACGAGATCGGCAGGCCGAGCCGGGGTCGGCGCGGGGCGGGGTGCGACACCGAGCGGCGCAAGGTCGCCTACCCCGGTAACCCCGCTCGTCCCGTTCCGCGCCATTCGGCCACCCGCTTCCGTCGCTGTGTCGACCTTCCGAGCGATGGCGGTCCCCGGTGATACGGGCCGCGGCGGGAGCGGAGGGGCGCGAGCGCCGTTTGCCGTTCGGCCGCTCACGGTATGTTGCACCCGGCACTGACGGGACGCAGTCCGAGCAGCTCCGACCAGCATGGCCGGGAGTGGCTCATGGGGAACGCGCCGATGACCAACGGGGAATTCGCTTTCGAAGCCGTGCACGGCGACGACGTGCACGTCGTGTCCGTGCACGGAGAGCTCGACCTGGCCAATGCCGACCGGCTGCGCGACGCCCTGGTCGAGATCGCCGGGTCGACGGTCGTCGTCGATCTTTCCGACTTGGCCTTCTGCGACTCGTCGGGCCTCGCCGCCATCGTCGGGGCCCGGAACCGGATCATGGCGTCCGGCAACACCTTCGAGCTGCGCGGCGCCGTCGGGGTGGTCCGGCGGACCCTCGAGCTCACCGGGCTCGGCGGCCTCCTGGTCGATTGAGCTCTTGCTGTACTCCAGCGCCGCCGCGCCGGTGACCCGCTGGGCGCGGTGGTAGAACGTCCCTGGTCAGCCCGCCAGCCAGGGGCGGCTCGGCAACCGAGGGGTCCACAGGGATGCATCCGCCAACAGCTCCGGCGCACGAGATCGCGTCACGGTCCCGCCCGGGGGAGCGCGTCGACGGCCCCGCCCACGACCGGCCGGCGCAGGACGCGCCGTCGCGCACCACCAACCGGCCGTGGCGCCGGCTGATCGCAGTGCCGGTCGCCGTGGCCGCCCTCGGGCTGGCAGTGACCGGCGCCGTCACCGCCACGGCGCGGGTCAACTACCTCGACAACGAGCAGCGCATGATCACCCTGCAGAGCCAGCTGACGGCGTCGACGCTGCAGGAGGCCCCGATCGACCTCGAGCGACGGCTGGGGCGGCCGGCCGGCGAGGCGGCGCTGACGGCCGGATCGCCGTCCCTCTTCCGCCAGGTCGTCGCCACATCGGTGGGTGGCAAAGGGCCACTGGCGGTGGCCGAGCTGTTCCGGGTCTCGGCCGCCGGCCCCCAGCTGGTGGCCCGCGTCGGCGGGAAGCCGGCCCTCGCGCCGGGGTCCGCCCGCATGGCCGGCCTCGCGTCCCGCGCCGCCCACGACCACACGCTGACGACGACCCGCATGGTCCGCCCGGGCGCCCAGCGACTCGGCTATGCCATGGCGTCGGAGACCCCGGGCACCACGACCACCTTCGTCGTCTACGGCGAACAGGTCCTCCCGGCCAGCCGCCGGCTCACCATTGCCCGGGGCAGCCCGGACGCCGACCTGGACGTGGCCATCTACTTCGGCAAGGTCGCCTCGGCCACCCATCTCATCGGGGCCGACGTCCCGAGATCCCAGCTGCCCCTCACCGGCACCGTTTCCCGTCAACGGGTGCCGTTCGGCACCAGCGTGCTCACCCTGGTCGCCTCGGCCCGCGGCCCCCTGGCGGGGCCGTTCGCCGTCGCCGCCGCCTGGATCATCATGGCCCTCGGCCTCCTCTTCACCGCCGGCGTGACCCTCCTCGCCGTGCGCCTTACCCGGCGGCGGCACCTGGCGGAGGCGGCGGCATCGGAGAACGAACGTCGTTACGAGAGCCAGCGCCGGCTCTCCGAGTCCCTCCAGGAGGCCCTCCTGCCCCGGCGGCTCCCGCTCCTGCCCGACGTCACGCTGGCAGCGCGCTACCTCGCCGGTGCCGAGGGCGTCGAGGTGGGCGGCGACTGGTACGACGTGGTCGACGTCGGCGGGGACCTCTTCTTCTGCGTCGGCGACGTATCGGGACGCGGCGTCGATGCCGCCGTGCTCATGGGGCAGATCCGCCACGCCATCAACGCCCACGCCGCCGACGGGTGTGAACCGGACGTGGTGCTCGAGAAGGCGGACCGGCTCGTCGACGTGGCGCGCGACGACCACTTCGCCACCGTCCTGTGCGGCCGGCTCCGGATCGAGACCGGGGACGTGGTGCTGGCCAACGCCGGCCACCTCCCGCCGGTGATCGTCGACGGTGACCGGGCAACGATCGCCACCACGGTGACGGGACCGCCCGTCGGCGTCGGCGGGACCTACGGGCGCACCGAGCTTCGCCTGCCCCCGGGCGCCGTCTTCCTTGCGGTCACCGACGGCCTGGTCGAGCGGCGCAACGAGCACCTCGACGTCGGGCTGGAGCGGCTCCGCCGGGCCTCGAGCCGCGCCGCGAGCCGCGCCGGGGGCCGCGCCGGGGGCCTCGACCAGCTCCTCGACGACGTCCTGTCGGCCATGGTCCCCGGCCAGCACCACGACGACATCGCCATGCTCGGGATCCGCTGGGCCCCGGTGGCCGCACCGCCCCCGTAGCCGGCTCAACCGCCCACGGCGGTCAGGTCGAGGTCGAGGAACTGGGCGACCCGCATGGCCAGGTACAGCTCGCACGCGCCACGGGGGTCGCCGAGGGAGCGGCGGCTCAACCGCTCGATGCGGGCGAGCCGGTTGCGCACGGTGTTGCGGTGGCAGCCGAGCGCCTCGCTGGTGGCACCGACGCCGCCGTCGGTGGAGAACCACGTCTCGAGCGTGGCCAGGAGGCGCCGGCGCTCCGCGTCGCGCAGCGTGCCAAGCGGGCCGAGCACGGTCCGGGCGATGCGGGCCGACAGCTCCGGGGAGCCGACGGCGAGCGCGGTGAGGACATCCTCGTCGGCCATGGCCACGCCGACCTCCCCCGGCCGCAGGCAGGCGCGCCCGAGGGTGGCGGATCCGAGGGCACGCGCGGTCTCGGAGGTGTCCTGGAATTCGCCGCTCACGCCGACCCGGGCGGTGGCCCGCCGACCGAGCAGCTCGCGCAGGGCGGCCACCGCGCCCGGGCCGCGCCGGCCGAGGGCCACGACCCCCGCCTGCTCGTCCGAGCGGAGACGCCAGACCGAGGGGAACCCGTGGCGGGCCAGCTCCCGCTCGATGCCCGGCAGCGCCTCGGTGCCGGGCTCGGTGGTCTCGGCGGCGACGGCGAGGTACGGACCACGGGAGGGGAGACCGAGCTCGCGCGTGCTGCCGTGGAGCGACTGCCATTCAGCCAGCCGGCCGTCGAAGAGCGCGTCCACGAGGAGGCGGCGTCGTTGCTCGTCCCGGCGAGCCAGCTCGGCCAGGGTCGCCTGGTACTCGACCGTCACCACGTCGGAGTGGGTGTCGATGACGCTCCACACGACGCTCGTCCCGTCGAGGAGGGCCCGCATGGCCTCGTCGCCGGATGCCCGGGCCCGGTCCATCATTGCTTCCCAGATGACGGTGAACCCCAGCCGGAAGGCGTGGAGCACCGACGCCAGGGGCACCCCCTCCTCGGCCCGGCGGCGGGCCGTCCGCCGCTGGGACTCCACCGTGATCGGCCGCTGCTCGGCCAGGTCGGTGAGTGCACGGCGGAGGTTCTCCGACGCCCGCCAGGAGAACTCCTCGATCGGGATCGACCGGTAGGGCTCCTCCACCTCGACGGCCCGGCGTACCAGCCGTTCGGTCAGCCGGGGCAGGTCGGCCAGCGTCTCGGCCGCCAGCGTGGCGACCGTCGGGCCCCCGGTCCCCACCAACTGCGGCCCGGGCAAGGCCGGCGGACCGGAGGACGCCGCCGCTGCCCCTCCGGGTGGCGCCGTCTCCGCGCCCGACGTCTGGGCGTCCTGGGCATGCCGGGTCGCCTTGTCCGCTGCCATCGGGCGGCACCGTAGTGGCCGGGGCGGAGTTGTGCACATGCACAGCGAGAGCCGATCCGATTTGTGTTACGGGGCCAGTGACAAATCGTTACCGCGTGATTACGATGCCGCAGAGGTCCGGCAAACCGCCCGCCGGACGGGGGAGGCGACGAGGTGGCAAGTGAGAGCCGGCTGCCGGGTGGTGCGGACGCCCGCACCCTGGCGCCTGCGGTGGGCACGACCGCCGCGGCACGCCACGACGGTCTCCGGGTCGACGGGCTCAGCGTGAGCTTCGGCGGCCTCGCTGCCCTCGACGGGGTCTCCCTCGACGTGGCGCCCCACGAGGTCGTGGGGCTCATCGGGCCCAACGGGGCGGGAAAGACCACCCTGTTCAACGCCATCACCGGCTTCGTCCGCCCGGCCCGGGGCTCGGTGCGCTGGAACGGGCGGACGCTGCGGCGCCACCGGGCGCACCACCTGGGCCGCCTGGGCATCGCCCGCACGCTGCAGGGCGTCGGCCTGTGTGCCGGGCTCACCGTGGCGGAGAACGTCGTCTGCGGCGCCCAGCCGCGGCTCCGGGCGGACCTCGTCTCTGCCCTCACCGGCACCTGGCGGTCGAGCCGGGAGGAGCGGCGGGTGCACGACGAGGCCCGGGAGCTCCTCGAGGGGCTGGGCATCGGCACGTGGGCCGGCCGCTTCCCCGGCGCCCTTCCCTACGGCGTGCAGAAGCGCGTGGCACTGGCCCGTGCCCTCATGGCCCGGCCCCGCTTGCTCCTGCTCGACGAGCCCGCGAGCGGGCTGTCGGCGACCGACATGGACGAGCTGTCCGCCCGGATCCGCGAGCTGCGCCATGACATGGCGGTGCTCCTCGTCGAGCACCACATGGACCTCGTCATGGCCACGTGCGACCGGATCGTCGTCCTCGACTTCGGCCAGGTCGTCGCCACCGGCACGCCCGAGGAGGTCCGGGCCAGCCCGGAGGTGACCGCCGCCTACCTGGGCGTGGCGGTCGGGATCGCCGCAGCGGGGGAGGGGGACGCCGGTGCTGCGGGTTGAGGGCCTGTCGGTCCGGTACGGCGCGGTCGAGGCCCTCCGGGACGTGAGCTTCGAAGCGGCCGACGGCGTCATCACGACCGTCCTGGGGGCCAACGGCGCCGGGAAGACGACCCTCCTTCGCACCCTGAGCGGGCTGGTGCGACCCCGGGCCGGCACCGCCACCTACGACGGTGAGCCGGTGACGGGCCGGGAGGCCGAGACCGTCGCCCGGATGGGCATCGCCCACGTCCCCGAGGGCCGCGGGGTGATCGCCGAGCTGACCGTCGACGAGAACCTCCGCCTCGGGACCCTGTACCGGCTCCGGCGAGCGGAGCGGCGCCCGGCCATCGAGGAGATCTACGCCCTCTTCCCGCCGCTCGACGCCCGCCGCCACCGTTCCGCCTCGACTCTGTCGGGCGGCGAGCGCCAGATGTTGGCCCTCGGCCGGGCCCTCGTCTCGAGGCCCCGGGTGCTGCTCCTCGACGAGCCGTCGCTCGGCCTGGCGCCCATCGTCACGGCCCAGATGATGGCGAACCTCCGCCAGCTCACGACGGAGAAGGGCCTGACCGCCATCCTCGTCGAGCAGAACGCCAGCAGCGCCCTGTCGATCGCCGACTGGGCGATCGTCCTCAACCTCGGCCGGGTGGTCCTGGCCGACAAGCCGGCGCAGCTGGCCGCCGACGCCGACCTCCGTCACCACTACCTGGGGTTCTGACCGACATGCAGCTCTTCGTGAACGTCCTCCTGAGCGGGGTGGCCCAGGGCATGGTCTTCGCCGCCGTCGCCCTCGGCCTGGTCCTCATCTCTCGGGCGACCGGCATCATCAACTTCGCCCAGGGCGCCATGGGCATGTTCACCACCTTCCTCGCCTACAGCCTCCTGGTGAGCGGGATCGGCTACTGGCCGGCCTTCGTGGCCGCCCTCGCCATGGGCTTCGTGCTCGGCGGGGTGGTGGAGCGCACCCTCATCCGACCGCTCCAGGGCAAGCCCGCCCTCAATCCGGTGATCGTCACCATCGGCCTGCTGGTGGTGCTCGAAGGCGTCGCCGGCAGCATCTGGGGCAACACCGCCCGGGGGTTCCCCGCCGCCTTCTCCCAGAAGGGCCTCGTGATCGGCACCACCCGGGTGGCCTTCTCCCACTTCGACGTGTTCGTCGTCGCCGCCGTGGCGGCGCTCGTGGCCGCGATGGTGGCGCTCTTCCGCTGGACCGACATCGGCCTGCGCATGCGGGCCGCCGCCTTCGCCCCGGAGGTGGCGCGCCTGCTGGGGGTGCGGGTCGGCCGACTGTTCACCCTCGGGTGGGCCCTGGCCTGCGCTGCCGGCTCCCTGGCCGGTCTCCTCGTCGCCCCGCTCAGCTCCTTCAGCCCCTACTACATGGACCTCTACCTCATCTACGGCTTCACCGCTGCCGTCCTCGGCGGCCTGGTCAGCCCCCTCGGTGCGCTGGTCGGCGGGCTGGTGACGGGCCTGGCCATCTCATTCGTCGGCGGCTACGTCGGCTCGGACCTCCAGCCGCTGGCCGCCCTGGCCCTGCTGCTGATCGTGCTCATGGCCCGCCCGCAGGGTCTCTTCGGCGGCGCGGCGGCCCGTCGCGTATGACGAGCGTCGCACCACCCCCGGTCGAGCGCGGCTCGCCCGAGCCCGCGCGCCACGGCCTCGGACGTGCTACGGCGCGGGCCGAACGGCTGTACCTCCCTCGCCAACCACTCCTGCGGCACCTCATCCTCTTCGTCCTCGGTGCCGCCTTCTTCTACCTGGTCACGGTGAACGTCAGCGCCTACAACGACTACCAGATCGGGGAGATCGCCCTCTACGCCATCGTCCTCGCCGGCCTCAGCCTGCTCACCGGCCTGAACGGCCAGTTCTCCCTCGGCCACGGCGCCTTCATGATCATCGGGGCGTACACCGTCGCCCTCCTCCAGCTCCACCAGCCCATGAGCCTCCCGGTCGAGCTGCTGGTCGCCACCCTGGTCGCCGCGGCCGCCGGCGTGGTGGTGGGAGTCCCCGCGGCGCGGCTGAGCGCCCCGTACCTGGCCGGCGTCACCTTGATGCTCGCCCTGGCGGTGCCCCAGCTGTCCTCCCAGTACGGCTCGGTGTTCGGTGGCGAGCAGGGCCTCACCACCACACCCCCCATCGCGCCCGGGTCGATCAGCGCCGAGCGGTGGCTCGCCTGGATCGAGATCCTCTGCGCCCTGATCGCGGTCCTCCTCCTGGGCAACCTGGTGCGCAGCCGGTTCGGCCGTGCCTTCCGGTCGGTGCGCGACGACGAGGTCGCGGCCGAGCTGAGCGGGATCCACGTGGCCCGGACCAAGGTGCTCGCCTTCGCCGTCAGCGCCGCCTGCGCCGGGCTCGGCGGCGCGCTCCTCGCCCTCTCCACCGGCGTGGTCAACACCGGCGAGTTCCCCCTCTCGCTCTCGATCTCCCTCCTGGCCGCGATGGTGCTGGGCGGGGCGGGCTCGCTCATCGGCATCTGGTGGGGGGCCATCGCCCTCGTGTACATGCCGTCGTGGAGCACCTCGCTGTCGAACCACCTCTCGCTCGGGACGTCCGCCGCCGCCTACCTGTCCGACGCCATCTTCGGCGCCGTGCTGGTCGCGGCCATGCTCGCCGCCCCGACCGGCATCCAGGGAGGCCTCCGGTGGGCCGGGCGGCGGTTGTGGAGGCTGATCGCCGGCGGCCGCCCGCCGGCGGTGGCGGTCGACGAGCCGGGCACGGGCTCCGACGCCGGGACGCCGGTGCTGACCGGGCCCGGTGGCGTCACCACGGCGACCGGACCGCTCGACGGCGACGACGGGCCGCGGGTGCGGGCCGGGACGGGCCCGCACGGTTCGGCAGAGATCACGAGCGAAGGCACAGAGAGGAGCACCACATGAGGATCACGGGACATCGGCCAGGTCGGTACCGGCTGCTGGCCGCCGGAGCGGCGTGCGCCACGTTGCTGGCCGCCTGCGGCAGCGGCGGCGGGGGCAGCGGCGCCTCCAGCGGCGGGGGCGGGAACCAGTCCGCCGCCAGCGCGCCCACCGCGACAGGGGTGACCAAGAGCTCGATCACCATCGGCGCCACCGTGCCGCTGACCGGCGCGGCCGCACCCGGCTACAGCGAGATCGCCCCGGCGATGAACGCCGTCTTCAAGTGGGTCAACGCCCACGGCGGCGTCTACGGCCGCAAGATCGTCTACAAGTACCTCGACGACAAGTACAACCCGGCGACAACGGCCAAGCTGACCCGCAAGCTGGTGCTGACAACACACATCTTCGCCGACGTGGGCTCGCTGGGCACCCCGACCGACCTCGCCATCCAGAAGTACCTCCACGCCCAGAAGGTCCCGCACCTGTTCATCGAGTCCGGGTGCAACTGCTGGAGCACATCCAAGTACCCGACAGAGCTCGGGTGGCAGCCGCCGTACACCGTGGACGGCAAGATCCTGGGCACGTACATCAAGCAGCACCTCGCCAACGAGAAGATCGGCGAGCTCTACCAGAACACAGAGTTCGGCAAGGACTTCATGAAGGGGATCGAGGCGGAGGTGCCGGCGTCGGAGATCGTGAGCAAGCAGAGCTACGACGTCACAACCCTCTCGGGGGCCATGACCACCCAGATGTCGGCGCTCAAGGCGGCGGGGGCCCAGGTGGTGGTCATGGCGACCATCCCGGCCGGGACCGCGCTGGCGATGTTGCCGGCGGCGTCCATTGGCTTCTTCCCCCAGTACGTCATCGACAACGTGGGCGCCGACGCTCCGACGGTCGGACCGCTGCTGTCGTCGTTCACCCAGACAGCGACCCACACATCGTCCATGGCATCGGCGGCGACGCAGCTCCTCAACGGCGTGATCACCAACATCTACCAGCCGTTCGAGGGCACAACAGCGAACCCGTGGGTCCAGGTGGAGACGAAGATCCTCAAGGACTACACATCCAGCTTGTACAGCAAGTTCGGGCTGGACGGGAACACGGAGTACGGCGTGGCCCTAGGCTACACCTTCGTGCAGGCCCTGCAGGCGGCCGGTAAGACACTCACCCGGACAAGCCTCATGAAGGCCATCGACACGAAGGCGAAGACATTCTCGACGCCGGGCCTGGTGCCACTGAACTACTCGAAGACAGTGCACTACGGCTACGAGGGCAGCGAGGTCGTCCAGCTGACAGCCAAGGCGGGGACCTTCACCACCCCGACCGGGACCTGGCCGGACGGCAAGGTCCTGAGCCCCGTCTACACCTCGACAGTGACAAGTGGCGCGGTGAAGAAGTACACCGGCAAGCAGCAGTCGGTGCCGTCGAAGCTCCAGAAGACGGCCTGACGCACGTTCGGGGGGCTCCGCCGCCCGCCGGCCGTCCTACGGGGCGCGCCGGCGGGCGGCCGTCCGGGCTCTCCTGGCCGTCCCGTCGGGTGCTCAGTGCGGGCGCAGTGCGGCCGTCGGGTGCTGCGGCCGTCGGGTGGCTCAGTGCGGGCGCCGGGTGATGGCGTCGAGGACGCGGTCGACGGCCCCGATCACGGGGCCCACGGTGCGCAGCAGCTGGGCGTCGGGCGGCGTGTGGGGGTGGGGGCGCGTCGGGGCGAACCGGCGGGCCTTCTCCATCTCGGCACCGATCGACTCGAGGGCATCGTCCCCGAGGGCCAGCTGCAGCTGGGGCCAGATCTGGCTCTCCTCGTAGGCCACGTGCTCCCGCACGCGGCTGGCGATGGAGAAGACCGCCGTGCCGAAGTGCACGTTGCCGGCCCGCATCCGCTCGAGCTCGTGGAGGTGGTCGCGCAGGGTCGTCTCCTGGCCGATGCCGGCGAGCGCCAGGGGGGCGCCCCCCGCCAGCCGGCGCACGGCCGGCCAGAAGAAGTGCTCCTCGACGGCCTCGTGGGCCGAGCCGGCCGCCACCAGCCGCAGGCCGGTGCGGCGCCGCTCCTTGGGCGTCCCCGACGGGGCGCCGGCCGCGCCGGTGAGGGCGTTGGTCAGCTCGAAGATGCGCTCGTGCTCGGCCGCCAGCAGCTTCAGGGCGTGCACCGGCTCACCCCCGCGATCCGCGGCCGGCGACGGCATTGCCGTTGCCGGCGACGTCCACCGGTGGATCGTCCGGGCGGCCGTCGGTCGGGATCCCGTCCCTCCGGTCCAGCCGCTGGCGCTGGGGCACCACCGTGTACTTGGGGTCCTCGGCCGAGGTCAGGCCGGCCTCGAAGACGGCGAAGCGGGTGCACGCCGACCCCGCCAGGAGGCAGGCTCCCGACAGCGCCGAAAGTGCCCGGCGGCGGCCGCCCACCAGCGCCCCGGCGACCCCCGCACCGAGGAGACCCTGGGCCGCCTTGCGGTAGCGGGCCGCCTTTCCCTTGTGGTACGCCTCCGCCGCGATCCCCATTCGCTGCTCCATGACCTTCTCCGTGGCCAGCTCGGCGGCCCCGGCGACCACGGCGAGGGCCCGGACGGGGCCCGTCTCGGACACCGGCGCCCCGACCAGCCCCAGCCCCGCCGCCGATGCGATGGCCGAGGCGGCGAAGACGAAGGGCATGTCCCGGAACCCGTCGTGCCAGGCCGGCACGGCGGTGTTGGTGACGAGGGCGGCGGTGTAGGTGGCGAGCCCCGGTCCGACGGCCGCGGCCGTGACCGTGGCGATGTTGCCGAGCCACGGCGCGATCCCGGACACGTCGCTCGCCGCCGCCACCGTGGCCGCCGGCCCGTAGGTCGCCAGCAGCCACGAGCCGATGCTCATGGGCGAGGTCGGCTTGAACGTCCGCAGCATATTGAGGAAGCGGCCGGGGCGACCGAGGTCGTGGACCAGCGCCACCGTCGACAGGCCGCCGGCCGCCATGGCGCCGACCTTGAGCACCCGGGCGAGCCGCGGGCGCCCGGTCGCCTGCGCACCGGCGGCGATGACCGACCCGGCCCCGCCGAGCCCTCCCAGGAAGAGGTAGCCGGGGATGTCGGGGGACTCCCACACCGGGCTGTTCAAGATGGGCTTGCCGTAGTACGAGCCGAACTCGGCCTCGGGGACCATCGCCTGCTCGCCGCCGCGCCGGCGCTCCTTGCGGGCGGTCGGCGGCTGGCCTTGGGGTCCCGTGCCGGTGTTGACTCCCGTCAGGGCGTCGCGGCCCGGCCGGACGTTCTTCAATCCCTCGGTCGTGACCTCCGTCTCGTTCACGAGCCGCTCCTTCCGCTCCCCGCGAACGTCGCCCCGACGACGCCGGCGATGAGGACGGCGGCCGTGGCCACCCGGCGCCACATCGACGGGAGGTCGCGCGTGGTGACGATCGGGTCCGGCGGGAGCCCGTAGACCTCGGGCTCGTCGAGCAGGAGGAAGAAGGCGCCGTCGCCACCCACCCCGTCGTCGGGTTCCCGGCCGTACAGCCGAGCGTCGGTGACCCCGGCGGCGTGCAGCTGGGCCAGGCGGGTGTCGGCCCGCTCGTGCAGCTCCTCCAGCACGCCGAACTGGATCGAGTCGGTCGGGCACGCCTTGGCGCACGCCGGTTCCGCCCCGACTCCGAGCCGGTCGTAGCACAGGGTGCACTTCCACGCTCGCCCGTCGCCGTGGCGCTGGTCGATCACCCCGTACGGGCAGGCCGAGATGCAGTACCCGCAGCCGTTGCAGATGTCCTCTTGGACCACGACGGTGCCGAACTCGGTGCGGAAGAGGGAGCCGGTGGGGCACACGTCGAGGCAGGCGGCGTGGGTGCAGTGCTTGCACACGTCCGAGGCCATGAGCCAGCGGACGCCGGTGCCGGCACCGTCGGTCGCCGACGCCCCGGTGACCTGGTGGGCAAGCTGCTTGGTCTGTTCGATGAAGGCGACGTGGCGCCACGTGTCGGCACCGAGACCCACCGTGTTGTCGTACGACATCCCGGTGAACTGCAGGCCGTCCTCGGGGACGTGGTTCCACTCCTTGCAGGCCACCTCACACGCCTTGCAGCCGATGCACACCGAGGTGTCGGTGAAGAACCCCATCCGCGGCGGGTGGTCGGTGTAGCCGGCCAGCGCGGCCGGGTCGCGGAGCTCAGTCATGTCAGGCCTC
>JBOGGF010000078.1:0-5614 GCA_050743965.1 Acidimicrobiales bacterium | reverse complement strand
TGGCGTCCGCCGCCTCGCGCACCCCGGCCCCCGTCGACAGGTGCCCGGCCACCGCCGCCGCCACCTCGTCGTCCCCGGCCGGCGGAGGGGGCGGCGCCCCGCCGAGGACGACCACCACCTCGCCCCGCACCTCCCGGGCGGCGAAGGCCGCCGCCACCTCGGGGAGCGAGCCCCGCACCACCTCCTCGTGGACCTTGGTCAGCTCCCGGGCCACCGCCACCGGCCGCTCCCCCATCGCCGCCGCCAGCTCAGCCAGCGTGGCGGCCAGGCGGCCCGGGGCCTCCAGCACCACGGCGGTCCGCTCCTCTGCCATCAGGGCCGCCAGCCGGCGCCGGCGCTCGGCCCCCTTGCGGGGCAGGAACCCCTCCACGCAGAAACGGTCGGTCGGCAGCCCGCTCACCACGAGGGCCGCCAGCACGGCCGAGGGACCGGGCACCACCGTCACCACCAGCCCGGCCCGGGCGACGGCGGCCACCAACCGCGCGCCGGGGTCCGAGACCGCCGGCATGCCGGCGTCGGTGACGACCGCCACCGTCCGGCCCCGCTCGACCCAACCGAGGACCTGGGCGGTGCGGGCGGCCTCGTTGTGCTCGTGGAGCGCGGCCAGGCGCCCCCCGGCCGGGACGCCGACCGCACCGAGGAGCGCCCGGGTGCGGCGAGTGTCCTCGCAGCAGACCACGTCGGCCTCCGCCAGGGTCGTCACCGCCCGGGGCGAGAGGTCGCCCAAGTTGCCGATGGGGGTGGCGACCAGGATCACGCAGCCGGAGTTGCCGCTGGTGCCGGCGCTGGTGCCGGCGCTGGTGCCGGCGCTGGTGCCGGGGGTGGTGCCGGGGGTGGTGCTCCTGCCCGACGGGGCGGTCAAAGGGTCTCTCGGATCTCGAGCTGGTCGCCGGGTCGCAGCCGCCAGCGCTCGAAGGAGCCGGCGGCGGCCTCGAGCACGTTGCACGCCCGCCGGCGGGGCATCGCCACGCACCACGGGCGCAGCCGGCAGGTGCCGACCACGACCAGGTCGCGGTCCAAGAAAGCCACGTCGAGGCGGAACCGCACGCCGGCGGTGTGCACCGATCGGGTCCGGGTGAGCAGGAGGGCGCCGTCGAGCTCCGAGCGGCCGAGCAGCCCCACGGTGCGGTCGACGAATCCCTCGGTGATCTCCGCCGAGGCCAGGACGTCCCCCTCCCGCAGCAACCACGCCGTCCTCACGTCGCCGGCTCCTCCCTCGCTCGACTAACCTCTCCGCCGATGTCGAAGCGGACGGTCAAGCGCAAGCTCCGGGCGAAGAAGAAGGCCAACCACGGCAAGAAGCCGAACTGCGGCCGCGGCTAGGCCGCGCCGTACCCCGGGAACGGTCCCCGCGTCCCGGTCGGTCACGATCCCCCCTCCCGGGCCGGTCACCCCTTCCCCTCCCAGGCGGCGCCTCGCCGCCGGAGCACGGTGGCGAGGGTCGTCGGCAAGTCGGTGACGATGCCGTCCACACCCAGGTCGACCAGCCGCTCCATCTGGGGCTCGTCGTCGACCGTCCACACATGGACCGCCACCCCGGCCCGGTGGGCCGCCTCGACGAACCGCTCGTCCACCACCGCCACGTCGCCGTAGCGCTCGGGGACCTGGAAGGCCACCACCCGGGGCGGCACCGGAGGATCGGCCGCACCCTTGCGGACCGCCCGCCAGAACGCCGCCGTGGCGTCGGTGCCCGCCGACAGGGCGACCTCCGGCGCCCGGGGAGCGAAGGCGTCGGTGGCGTCGTCGAAGAACGAGGCCACGATGACGTCGTCCACCCGCCCGTAGTCGGCCAGCAGCTTGGCCAGTGTCCACTCGTAGGGGGCGACGTCGGGGGCCGTCTGCTTGATGTCCAGGTTGAGCACGACCCCGGGGAACGCCTCCAGCACCTCGCGCAGGGTGGGCACGGCGAAGTCGGGGTCCTCGGGCGCCCGACCACGATAAGGGTACTCGGCCGGCTCCCGCCCCGGCGACACGTCGGCGCCGGGGACGAACCAGTAGGCGTTGTCCAGGGCCTTGAGCTCCGCCAGGGTCATCTCGGCGATCACACCCCGCCCGTCGGTGGTGCGGTCCACCGTGGCGTCGTGGGACACCACGAGCTCGCCGTCGGCGGTGGCGTGGACGTCCAGCTCGATCGCAGTGGCGCCGGCCTCGAGCGCCCGGCGGATGGCGAAGAGGGTCGACGACGGCGCCTCCCACGCCCCACCCTGGTGGGCGTAGGCGATGATCCGGCGCCCGAGCCAGGGATTGTCCCGCATCATGGCGGCATCGTACCGACCAGGTGCCCTGGTCGGCCGACCGCGAAGCCGCAGTAGCCTCGCCGCCGTGCTCGACCATCCGATCGTCGACCTGATCAGCGCCGTCCGGGAGTCCTTCGAGCGCGCCCTCCTCGAGCGTCAGGCGGTGGAGGAGCGGTTCCAGGTCGACGTCTTCCTCGGCGACCTGTCGTGGGAGACGAGCTACAGCCTCCCGGGCGAGGGGCAGCCACCCCGGGTGCGGGCGGACCTGTCGATCGACTGGCCCACCTGGAGCCAGACCGCCTACCGCAGCTGGTCGATCGGCGAGACCCCTGACGAGCTGCCCGAGGTTGTGCTCGAGGTGGCCATGCGCATCCAGCGGCTGGCCGAGGCCCCGACAGCCGGCCGTATCCTCGCCGTCCTGCCCGCCGCCAGCCCGGACCTGGCGGGCGAGCCGCTGGAGCGGTCCGCCACCACCATCGAGGAAGTCCGGGCCGACCCGGCCGAGCCCGGCGACCCCGCCAGCGCCGATGGGGGTCCGGCCGTGCGTTGGGCGGTCGAGGCGGCGTACGAGGGCTCGCTGCGCCTCGACGAGGCCCAGCTGGAGGACCCGGCCACCCTCGGCCCGGTGGTCGACGGGCTGACCCGGTGGGTGTCCTCGGTGCTCGTCCAGCTGGCGGACCTTCCCCTCACCTTCCTGCCGCCCGACCCCGACGGGGGCGACTGATCGCTCCGGGGCCCGGCGGGGCCGGGGGTACCGGCGCCCCGACTGGAGGCGGCACCGGCGGCGCAGTAGGACTGGGGAACGTGCGCCGTGCCCGCAATGCCCTCGCCCTCGTGGCCTGCCTGGTGGTCGGTGGCGGTCTCCTCGCCGCTTGCGACGGCGGCACATCGGTCACCACGGTCACCGGCACCCCGCGGACCGATCCCTCGGTGACGATCGCCATTGAGCCGTCGCCGGCCGGGCCGGTGCTCGCCACCGGCAGGGGCCGGACCCTGTACGACTTCGCCCCCGACAGTCCCACCCACAGCGCCTGCGTCACCACGATCTGCGTCCAGGTGTGGCCACCGCTGATCGTCACCGGCCGCCCGACCGTGGGCAAGGGGCTCCACGCCTCGCTCGCCGGCACCGTCCGACGGAAGGACGGCACCCTGCAGGCCACCTACGGCGGTCACCCGCTCTACACGTGGAAGGGCGACACAGGGTCGGGGGTCATCACCGGCCAGGCCCTCCTCAACGCGGGCGGCTACTGGTACGTGATCGCCCCGACAGGCCAGCAGGTCACCCGGGCCTTCACCGTCCTCGGCAAGTCGGGCACGTAGACCGGGACCGGTCGTCCGCCGAGGTCGGTCGTCCGCCGAGGTCGGTCGTCCGCCCGGTGCGGCCACGGCGGCTCCCCCCGACCTGCGTCCGCCGGTCCCACCCCTCCCACACCACGACGAGGTCGGAAGGCGAGAGGTTGCCCTCCGGTAGCTTCTGCGAGGATGTGGGCCCAACCGGGCAAGGAGGAGACATGGGCAGCTTCTTTGGCACTGCGACCGACGGCGGACGGCGGTTGCGTGCCCTCCTCGACGCCGAGGACACCATCCTCGCCCCCGGCGCCTACGACGCCCTGAGCGCCCGGTTGGTGGAGGCCGCCGGGTTCCCCGCCGTCTACATGACCGGCTTCGGCACGGTGGCGTCGGTCCTCGGCCGCCCCGATGTCGGCCTCCTCACCATGAGCGAGATGGTCGAGCACGCCCGGCAGCTGGTGGGTGCCGTGGACGTGCCGGTGATCGCCGACGCCGACACCGGCTACGGCAACTCGATCAATGTCATCCGGACCGTCCAGGAGTACGCCCAGGCCGGCGTGGCCGCGCTGCACATCGAGGACCAGGAGATGCCCAAGAAGTGCGGCCACGTCGACACCAGCAAGCGACTGGTGCCGGCGTCCGAGATGGCGACCAAGGTGGCCGCCGCCGTGGCGGCCCGCGGCGACCACGACCTCGTCGTCATCGCTCGTACCGACGCCCGGTCGGTCGAGGGCCTGGACGCCGCCCTCGACCGCGCCCGCCGCTACCGCGACGCCGGGGCGGACGTCCTCTTCGTCGAGGCACCACAGTGCGAGGAGGAGATCGAGGCCGTCGCCTCGGCTCTCGACGGCACGCCGCTGCTCTTCAACTGGGCTGAGGGCGGCAAGACCCCCGCCGTCCGTCTCGACTGGCTCCGGGAGCTCGGTTTCCGGATCGTGCTCTACCCGATCAGCACGCTCCTCGCCGCCACCAGGGCCGTCCGCGAGGTCCTCGACGGCATCCGCACGACCGGCACCCCGGCAGCGGCCATGGACCGCCTCGTCCCCTTCGGGGAGTTCTTGGACTTCATCGGTATGTCGGAGATCGAGGGCCTCGAGGCGCGGTTCGCCGAGATCGGCCCCAGCCCCACTTGAGCGACCCCGAGGTGCCGATCACGCCGCTCCCGGCACGGCCCGACGAGGGCCGCTGCTACACCGCCGAGCGCCGGGTCCGGCTGGGGGATGCGACGCCCGACGGTCGCTGCCGTCTCGACGCGCTGGCCCACTACCTCCAGGACGTGGCCGAGGACGACGCGGCCGAGGCGGGGCTGCCCGACTCGATCGGTTGGGTGCTCCGCAGCACCCGGATGGTGGTCCATCGCTTCCCCCGCCGCGGCGAAGCGATGGCGCTGGCGACCTACTGCTCGGGCATGGCGTCCCGATGGGCGGCGCGGACGACCACCGTGACCGGCGACGGCGACGGGTTGGTGCAGGCCACCGCGGTCTGGGTGGCAGTCGACGTCCGCACGGGGACGCCGGCTCGCCTCGGTGGGCGCTTCGCCGAGGTGTACGGCGCCGCTGCCGCCGGGCACCGGGCATCGGCCCGACTGGTCCTCGGCCCCCCGCCGCCCGACGCCGTCGACCGCGCGCGGTCGTGGCCGCTGCGAGCCAGCGACTTCGACGTGTGGGGCCACGTCAACAACGCCGTCTCGTGGGTGGCGGTCGAGGACGCCGCCGACCCGACCCGGTGGCGCCCCCTCGCGGCCGAGGTCGAACATCCCGACGCCATCGGACCCGAGACCCGGCCGGTGCTGGCCGTGGCCCCGGGCGAGGTCGGCGCCGACGTGTGGCTGCTCGACGCCGAGGACGGGCACGTCCTCAGCTCAGCGCGCCTGGGTCCGCTCGGCCGCGCCTGAGCTTGAGCTTGAGCCTGAGCCTGAAGCGCCACTGGCATCGGCCCGCTGGCCGGCAGTGGTCGTGGCGGCCGTGATGGTCGTGGCGGCCGGATCCGTGGTCGTCGTCGTCGTGGCGGCCGGATCCGTGGTGGTCGTGGTCGTGGCGGCCGGATCCGTGGTCGTCGTGGTGGTCGTGGTCGTGGTGGTCGTCGTG
>JBOGGF010000077.1:0-9620 GCA_050743965.1 Acidimicrobiales bacterium | reverse complement strand
GCCATCGACACCGAACGGTCGCCTGGATCGACGGGCCGGGCCCGGTTGGGACCAGATGGCGCCGGACCATTCGAGGACGCCGCGACGTTCGTCGGCGCCACTGTCTGGGACTCGAATCAGAGGACGTGGAAGGGAACCGCCGGCGCGGTGGTGATGCTGGAGCCGCGCCATGGGCGCCATGTTCGCGTTGGAGACGGTCGTCGCCGTGGCGCGGACGCGGGCTCCCGTCACCGGAGCCCGAGCCCGAGGGGGAGGCTGCTGGCGAACCCCTGCTCCTGGTCACCGTAGAGCCGGCGGAGCTCCAACCGGCTCTGTCCCGCCGCCTGCTCGGTGGCCTCGCAACCGGCGGCGAGCGCTGTGCGCGACGGCGCGGTGACCGTCACGAAACCCGAGAAGCGGAATGAGGAGTGCCCGTCGGCCAGCTCCTCCTCCCGCCGGCCGGCCAGTTCGGCCTCCTTCGCCCGCCGCGCGGTGGAGAGGAAGCCGCCGCGCCGGCGCAGTTCCTCGTCGGCGAGATCCGCCGTCCGGGCCTGCTCGGCCTGCCGGACGGCCCGGCTCGGGCTCATCGGCTCCATGACCACGGCGACCGTTCGCCGCACCGAGCCGAGGAGCAGCGGCCCCATGAAGTCCGGCCCGACGTCGACCCGCGGCCACTCGGCGATCCAGTACGTCGCGTGCCAGGTGCCGTCCGCCCGGATGCAGCCCCACTCCGGCTCGAGGGCCATCGGCCACGGCCATCCGACGGCGCAGGGCGGGCAGCGCGGGGCGTTGCCACCCTCGAGGTCGCCGGTCGTCGCCACCGCCGGGGCATCCTGGCCGGCCCGGCGGATCACGGCAGCCAGCGCACGGTCGTCGAGCACCCGCTCCACCGACACGTCGGCGTCCTGGAGGTGCCGGCGCAAGGCGGCGACCTCGCGGAGGAGGACGGCGCACGCACCCCGATCGCCACCGCCCAGGGCGCGGGTCGCCCGGGCGCCTGCGCCGGTGGCACGAACCTGGACCGCCAGGTGGACATCGTGGCGGCAGGTCGAGGCATCCGAGGCCGCCAGTAGCTGGTCGTAGGACCGGCGAGCTGCTGCCTCGGGCGGGAGGGCGTGCCGCTCCTCCAGGTAACCCCGGACGGCGGCCCCGTCGTCGGGCACCGTGGTGGCCACCCACTGGAGCCGGTGGACGATCGAGCGCTCCCGGGCCAGGGCGGCGAGGACAGCGGACCACCCGGTGACCCGATGGTCCTGCTCCCGCCGGCCGAGGAGGGCGAAGCTGTGGCCCCGCACCTCCAGCGCCGCGGTGTAGGTCCGGTTCCGCCGATCCAGGACCACCCCCACGGGCTCGTCGCCGCTCTGGGCCGCCGCCGAGAGGAGGGCCAACTGGGCGAACGGTCCGGGCGCCGCGGCGGGACGCACCGGCGCCCCCCGCCCCGCCGCGCCCCCCGCCCCCTCGCCGTGACCGGCCGACGCGAGGCACGGGCGTCCGTCGGGACCGATGCAGTGACCGCTGGCGGGCGCTCTCGCCAGGCGGCGCCGGCCGCGGCGGCCGGCGGTCCCCCACCGCACCACCGTGGGTAGCCACTCCTCGCCGGTCCGACCGGCCACCGGCCACCAGGCGAGTGCGACGCCACCGGCCACCGCCAACACCGCCGCCGCCACGGTCGCGGCCGACGGGCGGGAACGCAAGGCCAGCACCGCCAGGAGGAGACCGGCGGTGACCGAGGCGATCTGGCCGCCTCGCCATCCGGCGACCAGGCCGCGCCTCTCCAGCGGCCCGAACCGGTACCGGCGACCGTCACCGGGCACCGCGGGGTCCTCCCGTCGCTCCGCCGGCATCACCGGTCACGTCTCCCCCCGCCGAGCCGTCGCCGGCCATGTCGTCACCACCGCCGTGATGGAGACCGCGCCCGGTGCGGAGCGGACCGCCGTCCCACCCGCCGTCGCTCCAGCCGCCGTCCCAATCTGTGTGGTCCCTGCTGTCGAGCAGGCCGGGCTCGTCCGGCGGATCATCCGGGCCGTCCGGTGCGCCGGTGGGCCGATCGTGTGGCCGGGCCGGGCTCCAAAGCGGGGCGCCGGTGCTGCCGGGCAGAATGCCGCCGGTGCCCTGCAGGGGCGACGGCGGCGGTTGCGGCCGGTGCATCACGTCCGAGAAGGCGGCGTCCGACGACGGCTCACCGGGCAGGTCGGTGACAGCCGCGTCCGTCCCCGCGCCGTCCCCCGGGACGGCGGCGCCCGTCGCCGCCAGTGCCGCCGAATGGACGGCCCCGGGCTGCCCGGGGTCGAGGGCTGGCTGGCGACCCTCCTGTATCCCGCGCAGGACGTGGGCGGCGGCACTCTCGGGCACCGAGCCGGCGGCGTGGCGCACCCTCTGGCGAGCACCCTCGAGCTGGTGGACCGCCCCGGCCTCGATCGCCGGCACCAGGCGGAGGAGGGCGAAGGGTGCGAACGCCGCCAGGAGGAGCAGGGCGCCGCCGGCGAGAACGGCCGAGAAGCCGGTGGCGGTCCCGGACCCGAGCGCGCCGGCGGCGAGGGAGAGGATCGCCACCATCACGAACTTGGACAGCACCAGCGCGACGAGCGTCTCCACCAGACGCCGACACCAGTGGCTCACCGCCGGCCACACCAGGCTCGCCAGCGCGAGGGGCAGGAACAGCACGGCCACGTAGACGGCGGACGTCCGGACGAGCAGCTCGAGCCACAGGACCAGCGCCCCGGCCGTGACGACGAGGGCCCCGAGGACCACCACGAAGAGGGGCGCCGAGTACGGGCCACCCCCGGCCTGGACCACGAGCGCGTTGGCCAGCCCGGCCAGCACCCGGTCGATGGCGCCGCCGGAACCGGCGGACACCGTGGCGCAGAGGGCGTCGGTGGCGGCGAGGGCGAGCTGCACCAACTGCGCGGCGGCGGCGCTGAGCACGGCGGCGAGCGGCAGGTGGACCAGGGCCGAGCGGACCAGGACGGCCGTGCTCTGGCGGTAGACAGCTTGGACCGCTCCGACGAGCAGCATCGGTAGGGCGAGCGCCGCCCCGATGCCGGCCATCACCGAGTAGTGCGACGTGAACCAGGCGGCGGTGACGTCGATCCGGGTGCTGGTGGACATGACCGCGCCGACCTGGTCGAGCAGCCAACCGGCACCGGTCACGACCCACCCGGCCATGGCCGAGAGGACGGCGCTGGCCCCGGCCCCGAGTGCGGCCGAACCGGCACCGCCGATGGTCGAGCACACCGGGGCCAGCGGCCCGGAGCAGACGGGCAGTGTCACGGCGGGGACCACGGTCAGTGGACGGCGAGGCCGGCGTGGAAGAAGAAGTTGATCAGCGCCGGGGCAGCCCCGATGAGGAGGGCGGCCACGCCCGAGACGAGGACGGCTCTCCGGCCGACGAACGACTGTTGGAAGTTCTGCGAGTGGGCGCCGAGTGCCCACAACGCCGCGCCCACGATCAGCCCCACGAGGGACAGGATCAGCGCCCAGCCGCCGATCCCGTTGGTCAAGCTCTGCAGCGTCGCGCCGCCCGGTAGCTGGCCCGGTGTGGCATGGAGGCTGACGTCCACCAGGTGGGTGACGGGGTGACCGGCAAAGGGCACACGGGCCAGGGAATGTAGGAAGAGCACGGCCACCTCCGGTATCAGGGCGCGTGCGCGCCAGCGTGGAAGAGGACCGTTGACGGTGCCGGGGCGTCGCCGGCGGCGCCCCGGGCGGGCGGCGCGACCGGGCTCCGTTGCCCTGTCGCTGCGTCGGGTCGTCCGGTCGACCGGCCCGCGCACCGGTCACCGTACGGCGCTCTTCCACGTATGTCAATCCCTTGGGATGATTTTCAGATGTTCCCCGCCAATTTCATGTTACGGGACCACCCCCGCGGTGCGCGCTGCCGCCACGGAGAAGCGCGCGTCGCCCCCCATTGCCCTGTCATGCTGGACAGATGGGAGGACTGGGTGACGACGGCCAGCGCGGCCGCGGGATGCCGTCTGCAGCCGGCGCCCTGACGGACAGGTCGGGGCCGGGGGACCGGTGACGCCCGTCCTCGCTGCTTCGCACCTCGCCGGCGTCTCCGCCGCTGCCTACGTCGCCGCCGGCGTGGTCGTCGTCGTGCTCGTGCTGCTGGCGCTCATGGCCGGGCGTCGGTCGGGGCGACGGGCCATCGCCCAGCGGCTCACCGCCCTGGGCTCGCGTCTGGGCATCGACGCCCCCGAAGACGACAGCAACATCGAGCGGGCCCTCTCGTACCTCGAGCAGGTGACCGGGGCCGCCACCGAAGCGGTCGCCGACTCCAGTGCCGACGCCATCCGCCTCCGCCGCTCGCTCGACACCCTTCCCCAGGGCGTGGTCATCTGCAACGAGAGCGGGGCGGTCATCTACCGCAACACCCGGGCGAACTCACTCATGACCAGCCGCCGCGGGGACGCCCTCGCCGCCCAGGCGGTGACCGAGCTCCTCGAGGACGCCTGGGACCGCGGAGCGGCGGAGCGGACGCTCGACCTCTACGGCCCGCCACGGCGCACGCTGTCGGTTCAGGCTCGCCTGATCGACGACGGGCGTCGAGCCCTGGGCGTGATCGCCATGATCGACGACGTCTCCGAGCGCCGCCGGCTGGAGGAGATCCGCCGGGACTTCGTGGCCAATGTGAGCCAAGAGCTCAAGACGCCCATGGGGGCACTGGGGCTGCTGGCCGAGACGCTGGTCGCCGAGCCCGACGTCGAGGTCGCCCGTCGCCTTGCCAGTCGCATCCAGACCGAAGCGTTCCGGGTGAGCCGGATAATCGACGACCTCCTCGACCTGAGCCGCATCGAGTCGGAGGAGGCACCGCCGCGCGAACCGGTACTGGTGAACCTCGTCATGGCCGAAGCGGTCGAGCGGGTGCGCGCCACGGCCGACCAGCGGGGGGTCGAGATCGAGCTGTCGGAGCCGGACCCGCCCGTGGCCGTCATGGGTGACCGCCGCCAGCTGGTGTCGGCCATGCACGCGCTTCTCGAGAACGCCGTGACGTACTCCTACGACGGGAGCGCGGTCACCGTGACCGGCCGGATCGCCCAGGCCGGGGAGGTCCCACCCAACGGTGCCCGTCCCAGCGCGGCCACGGCCCGTGGTGGCACCGGTCCCGGTGCCCGGGCCGCGACGTCGACGTCGATGTTCGACCAACGAGGCCTTGGGATCGGTGGCGGCGGCCCGTTCACCTCCGACCCGGCTGTGGGGGACGCCGCGCCACCCCTCGCCGATGGCGAGGCAGGCGATCCACCGCCACCCGCGTCGCCCGCGATCGAGGAGGCCCCGTCGGCGTCGACTCTCCCGGCGTGGCCCGACGGTGAGCCCGACGGTGAGCCCGACGAGGCGCCGGACGGTGACACGGCCAATGCCGTGCACGAGGGGAGCCCGACGGCGCCCGCTGCCCTCGGGACGGAGACGCCGTCGTCCGGTGGTCCACCCGATCCGGCGCCGCACGCCCAGCCACCGGCGTCGTCGGCCAACGGCCTAGCGATGAGCGCCGCTGCCGACGAGGCTCCCGTGCGGCTGCGAGTGCTGCCCGGCGGTGCGGGCCAGGGAGCCCCCGGACGCGAGCAACCGGCGGCAGCGGCCGGTCCCGGGCCACTCGGGACCCAGGCCACCAACGGGACGGTGCCGCCGGTTGCCTCGGCCGCGCCAGCCAGCGACGAGCCGCCCTCGACACCGAGGTCCGACCAGACCTCACCCACACCGCCCGCCCCGCCGGTTCCGGCGGCTCCGGTCGACCTGGTCGCCGCATCCAGCTCGCCCGTTCTGGAGGAAGAGCTGCCGACCGACTCGGCGGCCGTCACGACCGACCCGGCCGACCCCCCGACCGACATGGCCGAACCGGCGGCCGTCAGGACCGCCACGACCGACCCGGCCGTCCCGACCGACCCGACCGACCCCCCGACCGATCCGGCTGACAGCCAGGACGAGCCCGCTCCCACCGACCCGCCGGCCCCCGCCCTCCCCTCCGGCGCTCGGGCACCTGCGACCGCCGCAGCCTTGGTGCACGCCGCCGCGCCGGCTCGCACCGCGGCCCCGCCGCAGTCCACTTTCCCGCCCGGCCCTGCCCACGCCCCGCGCGACTCCGTCCGCGTCACCGTGACCGACCGCGGCGTGGGCATCCCGGCCCGGGACCTCGACCGGATCTTCGAGCGCTTCTACCGCGTCGACCACGGCCGCAGCCGCGACACGGGAGGCACGGGCCTCGGCCTGTCCATCGTCCGGCACGTGGCCAACAATCACCAGGGCTGGGTCGAGGTCGAGTCGCGCGAGGGCGAGGGCTCGAGCTTCACCCTGGTGCTGCCGCTCCAGCCCGACCGGGCGTCCTGAGCCGAGGGGCGCGCGTGGTGGGCTGGGCGGTACCGTTTGCGGTGCGCATGATGACGAGCGACGCATCGTCGGGGATCCTCCGACGGCCCTGATGGCCGCATCGCAGATGCAGCCAGACGTGTCCGCCGACGGGCGAGCGATCAAGGTGCTGTTGGCGGAGGACGAGGAGTCGTTCGTCGACGCGCTCGTGATCGGGCTCGGCCACGAGGGCTTCAAGGTGACCGTCGCCCGCGACGGCACCGAGGCCCTGCGGCTCTTCGAGGAGGTCACGCCCGACGTGGTCCTGCTCGATCTCATGCTGCCAAAGGTGTCGGGTGTCGACGTCTGCCGGACCATCCGGCGCAGCTCGACGGTGCCGATCATCATGGTGACGGCCAAGGGCTCCGAGATCGACATGGTGGTCGGGCTCGAGGTGGGCGCCGACGACTACGTCACCAAGCCCTACCGCCTGCGCGAGCTCGTCGCCCGCATCCGGGCCGTCCTGCGCCGGAGCAACACGCCACCGCCCGGCCAGCCGTCGGCCGAGCGGACAGCCGGCGCTGCCCTGCCGACCGACCACCGGTCGTGGGAAGCGGGCGATGTGCGAGTCGACCTCGACCAGCGGCGGGTCTACGTGCGCGGCGAGGAGGTGCCCCTCCGTCGCAAGGAGTTCGACCTTCTCCAGATCCTGGTGGAGAACGCCGGCCGGGTCCTGACCCGCGACGTGCTCATCGACCGGGTCTGGGGATCGGACTACTTCGGCGACACCAAGACCCTTGACGTGCACGTCAAGCGGCTCCGGTCCCGGATCGAGGAGGACCCCTCCAAGCCGGTCCTCATCACCACCGTCCGCGGGGTCGGCTATCGGTTCGATGCGGGTCGTCCGCCGTCCTGACCCCGCCCCGCATGACCCCACATGACCCCGCCTGACCTGCCACCCTTGGGGCCAGACCCGGACCCGACCCGGACCGCTCAGCTTCGGCCGGCGCCGGCACCCTCGGCGGGGCGGATCACCAGGTCGTCGCCGAACCAGCGGGTCAGGCAGTCGGGGACCTCGACCGATCCGTCGGGCTGGCGGCCCCACTCCAGGAGGGCCGCCCAGATGCGGGGCCAGGCGAGGGCCGAGCCGTTCAGGGTGTGGACGAGCAGGGGGCTCCCGCCGCCGGCCGGTCGGTAGCGCACGTTGGCCCGCCGGGCCTGGTAGTCGCGGAACCAGCTCACGGAGGAGACCTCCAGCCAGCGGTCGCTGCCCGGGGCGTAGACCTCCAGGTCGAAGGTCCGCGCCGACGAGGCGCCGAGGTCGCCGGCGCACAGGTCGACCACGCGGTAGGGGAGGCCCAGTGCCCGCAGGAGGCCTTCGGCCCGGGAAAGGATGTCGGCGTGCACGTCGGGCGCCTGCGCCGGGGTGGCGTAGGCGAACAGCTCGACCTTCTCGAACTCGTGCACCCGCAGGAGGCCCCGGGTGTCCCGGCCGGCGGCGCCGGCTTCGCGCCGGAAGCACTGGGTCACGGCGGTCAGGCGGACCGGCAGCGCTGCCTCGTCGAGGATCTCGCCCCGGTGCATGGAGGTGAGGGGCACCTCCGCCGTGGGGATGGCCCACAGGTCGTCCCGCTCGACGTGGTACGCCTCGTCGGCGAACTTGGGCAGGTGGCCGGTCGACGTCATCGTCTCGGTCAGGACGAGCGTCGGGGGTCGGATCTCCTCGTAGGCGTCGGCGTGGCGGTCCATCGCCAGGGACGTGAGGGACCGCAGCAGCCGGCTCCCCCGGCCCCGGAAGAGGGGGAACATCGAGCCCGCCAGGCTGGCGCCGCGGGGCATGTCGAGGATGCCCAGGGCCTCGCCGACCTCCCAGTGCGGCACCCGCTGGTGGGCAGCCGGCTCGGGCTCGGGGGAGCCGTCGGCCTCGCCCGGCCACCACCGGCGCAGCACGATGTTGTCGTCGGCGCTCGTCCCGTCGGGTGCGTCGTCGGCCGGAAGGTTCGGGAGGAGAAGGAGGATCTCGCGCACCGCCCTTCCGAGCTCGCCCTCCTCCTGCGCCGCCGCGCGCTCCTCGCCGCCGAGCCGCCGGCTCTCCTCCGCCAGCTCCTCTGCCTTGGCTGCCTCCCCGTCCCGGCGCGCCTCGCCCACCTGACGCGACAGGGCCTTCACCGAGGCCCGGAGCTGCTCCTGGCGGGCGATGGCCGCCCGGTGGCCGGCGTCGAGCTCGGCCAATCGGTCGAGGTCGGCCAGGTCGACACCCCGGCGGACCAGTGATTCCTTCACCCGGGACGGGTCGTCGCGTACGAGGCGAATGTCGATCATTCCGGCGCCAACGGTAGCGTGCACGTCGTGGTTGCCGGACCTGACCAACGAAGCGCGGTGGAGGTGGAGGGTCTCGTCGTCCGCTACGGCCGCGGTGAGGGGCGCATGGCGGTGGACGGGCTGTCCCTCACGGCTGTCTCGGGTGAGGTCCTGTGCGTCCTCGGCCCCAATGGCGCCGGCAAGACCTCGACGATCGAGTGCCTGGAGGGCTACCGCCGCCCGTCGGGGGGGCGGGTGCGGGTGCTCGGCCTCGACCCGATCGCCGACCATCGGGCGTTGGTGCCGCGCCTCGGGGTCATGCTCCAGCGCGGGGGCGTCTACCCGATGCTCGGCCCCCGCCGGGCGCTCCACCTCTTCGCCGCCTACTACCGGGACCCCGAAGATCCCGAGGACCTGCTCGACCTGGTCGGGTTGGCCGACGTGGCGGGCACTCCGTGGCGCAACCTCTCCGGTGGCGAGCAGGCCCGGCTCTCCCTCGCCCTGGCCCTGGTCGGGCGGCCCGAGGTCGTCTGCCTCGACGAGCCCACGGCCGGCGTCGACCCGGAGGGCCGGCTGGGGGTACGGCAGGTGATCGCCGGCCTTCGCGAGCGCGGCGTGTGCGTGCTGCTCACCACCCACGAGCTGGGGGAGGCCGAGAAGCTGGCGGACCGCGTGCTCATCCTCCATCACGGTCGCGTCGTGGCCGAGGGCACGCCGGCCGAGCTGGCGGCCGCCGCCGACGGCGCGGCGGAGGTCACCTTCGGCGCCCCCGGCGGCCTCGACGTCGCCGCGCTCGGCGAGGCCGTGGGCGCCACCGTCACCGAGGAGTCCCCGGGCCGCTATCGGGTGGCGGCCGGAGCGTCCCCCCGTCTGACCGCCGGGTTGACGGCCTGGCTCGCCGAGCGTGACGCCCCGCTCACCGACCTGCGGGTGGGCCAATCGCTCGAGGATGCTTACCTGTCGGTGGTGGGGGCCGAGACGCCGGCGTCCGATCCGGCCGAGGCGGGAGGCAACGGTCGGCGGGCTGGCCGGCGCGGTGGCGGCCGGCGCGGTGGCGG
>JBOGGF010000076.1:0-9232 GCA_050743965.1 Acidimicrobiales bacterium | reverse complement strand
CGCCGACCTCGGGAAGCTGGACCCGCACCTGGCCGAGCTCATCGGCCGGGCCTCCGAAGAGGTGGCCGAGGGACAGCGCGACGACCACTTCCCGCTCCGGATCTTCCAGACCGGCAGCGGGACCCAGACCAACATGAACGCCAACGAGGTCATCGCCAACCGGGCCATCGAGCTCGACGGCGGGACGTTGGGCGCCAAGTCGCCGGTCCATCCCAACGACCACGTCAACATGTCCCAGTCGTCGAACGACACCTTCCCCACTGCCATGCACGTCGCCGTGGTCGAGGAGCTCACCCACCGGCTGGTCCCGGCGGTGCGGGCGTTGCGCGACGCCCTCGCGGCCAAGGCCGACGCCTACGCCGGGGTGACCAAGATCGGGCGCACCCACCTGATGGACGCCGTGCCCCTCACCCTCGGCCAGGAGATCTCGGGCTATGTGGCCCAGCTCGACGCCGACCTGGTCCGCCTCGAGCAGACGCTTCCCGGCCTCTACGAGCTGGCGGCCGGGGGGACGGCGGTGGGGACCGGGCTCAACACCCACCCCGAGTTCGGGCAGCGGGTGGCGTCCGAGATCGCCGAGCTGACCGACCTGCCCTTCGTCACCGCGCCCAACAAGTTTGCTGCCCTGGCTGCCCACGACGCCGTTGTGTGGACGAGCAGCGCCCTGCGGGTGCTCGCCGTGTCGCTGACCAAGGTCGCCGATGACCTGCGGTGGTTGGGGTCGGGCCCCCGCAGCGGGCTGGGCGAGCTGGTGCTGCCGGCCAACGAGCCCGGCTCCTCGATCATGCCCGGCAAGGTCAACCCGACCCAGAGCGAGGCGATGATCATGGTCTGCATCCAGGTGATGGGCAACGACGTCGCCGTCGGCATCGCCGGCTCACGGGGCAATCTGGAGCTCAACGTCACCAAGCCGGTCATCGCCCACAACGTGCTCCACTCGATCGACCTGCTGACCGGGGCGTGCACCGGGTTCCGCAAGTACTGCGTGGAGGGCATGGAGCCCGACCACCGGCAGATCCAGCGGCACCTGGAGAGCTCCCTCATGCTGGTGACGGCGCTCAACCCCCTCATTGGCTACGACAAGTCGGCCGAGGTGGCCAAGAGGGCCCACAAGGAGGGGACCACGCTGCGCGAGGCCGCCGTCGCCTTCGGCTTCCTCACGGCCGAGCAGTTCGACGAGGCCGTGCGCCCCGAGGAGATGACGCACCCCTGAGCCCATGGTCCCGGGCCACGGTCCCGGGACCGGACGCGACCGGGGGACCGGACCGAATGACGGGACCGGACCGAATGACGGGAGGTTCACCATGGCCGAGCTGCTGGTGCACGAGGCGGTCGACGCCGCGCTCTCCGGACGCGCGACCGGATGGCGCCGGGAAGGTGACGCCCTCGTGCTCGACGTCGACCGGGGGGACTTTGCCGGCGCGCTGGCCTTCGTCGACGCTGTGGGGGCCCGGGCCGAGGTGGCGAACCACCACCCCGACGTCGACATCCGGTGGAGCCGGGTGACGTTGCGGCTCTCGACCCATTCGGCCGGCGGGCTGACGCAGAAGGACCTCGACCTGGCCCGGGAAGTCGACGTCCTCCTCGAGCAGGGCAACGAGTAGGCCGGCCACCACCTCATGTTCGGGTACCGGCGTGCGGTAGCGGCGTGCGGTAGCGGCGTGCGACCGGCGTGCGGTTGCGGTTTGCGACCGGCGGGGTGGTCAGCGCACCGGCAGGTCCCACAAGGGGAACCAGCGCGACAGGTCCTGCTCGAACGGCAGGTCGTCGGCCAGCACGGCCCGGGCGCGCAGCTCCAGCTCGCTGTCCCGCCGCTCCCGGCCGATGGGGGCGAAGGGGTAGAAGGTGCCGCGCTTGTAGAGGTACACGAGGTAGAGGGGCCGGGCATCCCGGCCGGCGTCGGGGGCCGGGACCACGCCGAAGACCGAGCAGAGCAGCTGCGGGCCCCACCCGTTCTCGGTGAGGGTCGTGTTGACCATGTGCACCCGGGTCACGAGGTCCTCGACGTCGGGGTCGTCGAGCATCAGCCAGCGGTAGCCATAGGCATCCTCGGCCTGGGTCAGGGTACCGATCGACGGGGCCGGTCTCCCCTGGCCGGGGCCGCCCGGCGAGCCGGCGCCGGTGAGGCCACGGGTCCCCCCGGGCCCACCCATGCCGGCGTCGTCAGGGATGTCGAGCAGCTCGCCGATCTCCCGCTGGACGTCGGCCGCCTGCTGGCCGGCCGGCGGCTTCCAGCACACCCCCGCCCGGCCTGACAGCACCAGCCCGGCGGCGGTCTGCAGGGTTATGGCGGCAGAGGGAAGGGCGAAGAGCGCGTCGAGGTTGGCCCGGATCGGCTTCGTCCGACCGAGGAGCGCGTCCAGCAGTCCCACGTCAGCCTCCGGCGTGGTGGGCGGGGTGGGCGGAGTGGACCCGTCGGGCCTGCCGGTCCTGTCGGGCCGCGATGCTCAGTGGGCCTGCCCCAGCTGCGACTCGAGCTCGGCCAGCTGCGCCAGGCGCAGCTCGAGCGACGGGTGGGTGGAGAACAGGTTGCCCAGGCTGAGCCCCCCTCTGCCCTGGCCGCCGGGGCCGCGGCGCTGGGTGACGGCCGGGGTGAAGAAGAAGGCGTTGAAGGGCTCGGCGTGCCGGAGGTCCCGGGTCGGGATGCGCCCCATGTCGCCCGAGATCTTCACCAGGGCCGACGCCAGCAGGGACGGCCGTCCGGTGAGGATGGCGCCCGAGCGGTCGGCCGCCAGCTCCCGGTAGCGGGAGAGGGCCCGGGTCAGCAGGAAGCTGATGGCGTAGACGACGATGGAGGCCAGCATGATCATCATCTCGATGACCACCAGCTGGCCGGCGCTCTGTGTGTTGCGCCCGCGCCCGCCGCCGAAGCCTCCGCCGAACATGCCGGCGTAGAGCATCACGCGGGTCATAAGCCCGGCGATCACGCCGAGGGAGCTGGCGATCGTCATGATCGCCACGTCGCGGTGGGCGACGTGGGACAGCTCGTGGGCCAGGACCGCCTCGACCTCGGGCTCGTCCAGCCGGCGCAGCAGGCCGCTGGTGGCGCACACCACCGCTGCCTTGGGGCTGCGACCCGTGGCGAAGGCGTTGGGGAAGTCGGTGTTGGCCAGCGCCACCTTGGGCTTGGGCATGTCGGCCAGAGCGCAGAGCCGGTCGACGACGCCATGCAGCGCCGGCTCCTGCTCGGGGGTGACGATCCGCCCGTGCATGCCCCACAGCGCGACCTTGTCCGAGAACCAGTACTGGGCGAAGAGCAGCCCGAAGATCACGACGAACAGGATGACGAAGCTGTGGAGGACGAACCACAGGATGGCGCCGAAGACGCCGTAGAGGACGACCAGGAGGAGACCGGTGATGAACATCCGGGTGGTGAGCCCGCGGTCGGCCGGGATCTTGTGCGAGATGGCCATCAGGTGCCAGTGCCTCCGTTCCCCCCGCTCTCGTGCCCCCGGGTGTCCCCGCCGCCGTCCCGGGCCGCCGGGGCAGGACCCCCGCGGGCGCGGCCAGTCGAGGACGACTCACCGGCACCGACCTCCCCGACGACCTCGCCGTCGGCGGCGTCGGCAGCCTCGTCGGTCGCCGAGCCGCCGGAGGAAAGTGCTCCGGCCGGACCGGGGCCGCTCAGCTCGGCCTTCATCGCGGCCAGCTCGTTGTCCACCTGGGAGGTGGCCGAGACCTTGTCCAGCTGGGACTGGATGTCTGTGACGGGCGAGCTGAGGTCGGTGAGAGCGCCCGACGCCAGGAGCTCGTCCATGGCGCCAGCCCGAGCCTGCATGCCCGAGATCTTGTCCTGGGCCCGCTGCATGGCGGCCCCGGCATCCCCCATCGAGCTCGAGATGCCCGAGACGGCCTCGCCCACCTTGGTCTGGGCCTCGGCGGCGGTGTAGCTGGCCTTCAACGTCTCCTTGCGGGTACGGAACTGCTCGACCCGGGCCTGGAGCTGCTGGGACGTGGCGACAAGCCGATCCTCCTGCTCGGTCACCTGGTCGTGCTGCGCCTTGAGGTCGGCGAGCTGCTCACCCAGGGCGGCGCGCCGGGAGAGCGCCTCGCGCGCCAGGTCCTCGTTGCCCTGGCTCAGGGCCGCCTTGGCCTGTTCCTGCAGCTTGTCGGCCTGCTTCTGGAGCTGGGACGCCTGGAGCTCTATCCGCTTGCGGGCCGTTGCGACGTCGGCGACGCTCTTGCGGACCTTCTGCAGGCTGCTGAGCTGCTGCTCGTAGGAGAGATCGAGCGACTCGCGCGGATCCTCGACGCGGTCGAGCGCCTTGTTGGCCTTCGCCTGGAAGATGTTCTTGGTTCGCTGCCACACCCCTGGCACGCTCTGCCCTCCTGTGGGCGTTCGCCGGCAGGTCCCGGCTTCTCGCCATGAGCATAAGGCCCCCAGCGGTGCGGTGGGGCGGCGGAGCTGGCGCAGGTAGCCTCCGGCTCGTGCCAGCGCGACGTTGCCTACTCACCGTCCACGCCCACCCCGACGACGAGGCGTCGAAAGGGGCGGCCACGGTGGCCCGTTACCACGCCGACGGGGTCCAGACCGTCCTCGTGTGCTGCACCGGCGGCGAGGAGGGCGACGTCCTCAATCCCGCCCTCGACCAACCCCAAGTGCGGGCGGACCTCCCGGGCATCCGGCTCCAGGAGTTGGAGCGCTCGGCCAAGGTCATCGGCTACGACGAGGTGGTCCTGCTCGGGTACCGCGACTCGGGCATGCCCGGGACTCAGGCGAACGCCCGTCTCGACGCCTTCGCCAACGCCCCCCTGGACGAGGCGGTCGGGCGCCTGGTGTCGGTCGTGCGGCGGGCACGCCCCCAGGTGGTCGTCACCTACGGCGACGAGCAGACGGAGTACCCACACCCCGACCACCTCCGGGTGCACGAGATCACCATGGCGGCCTGGGTGGCGTCGGGCGACCCCGCCGCCTTCCCCGATGCCGGAGAGCCGTTCGCGCCGTCGAAGCTTTACTACACGCTGTGGCCCCGCCGCCGGATGCGGGCCATGCACGAGAAGTTCCTGGAGCTGGGCATGGTGTCGCCGATGGCCGAGCGCCTGGAGCGCCTGGCACGTGAAGACGTCGTCACGACGTCGATCGACCTGACCGGCTACGTCGACGTCCGGGGCGAGGCGTTGCGGGCGCACGCCACCCAGATCGACCCGACCTCGCCGTTCTGGTTCGGCCTCCCTCCCGAGGTCCAGCGGACGGTCTACCCCTACGACGACTACTTCCTCGCCGCCAGCCGGGTCGGGCCGACCGACGTGACCGAGGACGACCTCTTCGGTGGGGTCGACTAGCCCCGACTAGCCCATTCGGCGGGCACGACCGGCTTCGCTGCCTCGGACGAGGTCGCGCAGCGGCCGGTACCCGAGGAGGGTCACGCCCGTCTCGTCGAGGACCTTGCGCAAGGTTCCGTCCTCGCACACCAGCCGGTGGTCGTCGACTCGCCGCTCCCAGTCGTCGGCGATGGCCCGCAGCTCGGAGCTGGGCACCGCCGGCCGGAGGTGCACCTCGGTGACCCCCGGCTCGAGCCGCCACAGCGCCTCGGCCAGGACCGCGCGGGTGGTCGCGCCGTTGACCGACAGGACGTGGTCGGGGAAGATCGCGCCGGCCCCGTCGGCCAGGGCCCGGGCCGGGAAGCCCAGCAGGTGCTCGGGTGGCAGCCCCGCCACGTGGACCGGCAGCCCGAACTCGACCGCCATGTCGAGGTAGACGTCGAAGAACTCGGGACGGTGCTGCAAGGTGCCGAGGTGGGTGTCGAGGTGGCTGACATCGAAGCCCCACAGGATCGCCCGCTCGATCTGGGCCCGGCACTCCCGGCGGACCTCGTCCAGGTCGGCGTGGTCCCAGACGTCCTGGACGGTGCGGGGGAAGCCGCCCTCCCCGCCGAGGAGGGAGGGGGCCTGGGTCACGGGCCCCCAGCGGTACAGCTCCCACTCGGCGTTGAAGGTGAGGAGGACCCCGATGTCCTCGCCCCGGTAGCGCGCCGCCGCTTCCCGCGCCCACGGGCACGGCACCATCAGCGAGGCGCTGGTCACCAGCCCCGTCCGGAGGCAGTCGTAGACGCCGACGTTGGCGGCGTGGCACAGGCCGAGGTCGTCGGCCGTCACGATCAGCAGCTTCTCGTCGGCCGAGTAGCCGAGCCGCTCCGCCAGGGTCGCCATGCCACGACGGTAGCGCCGACGCGGCGGTCGCTCAGCCGGCCGAGGGGTCCAGCTCGGCGTTCTGGGCCCGGGCCTGCTCGGCCAGCTGCAGCTGGTGGTCGTTCAGGGTCTCGGCCACGGCGGCGTCGGTGAGCGAGAGGATCCGCAGCGCCAGGAGGCCGGCGTTGTGGGCACCGTTCACCGCCACCGTCGCCACCGGGACGCCGCGCGGCATCTGGACCATCGAGAGGAGCGAGTCCAGCCCGCCCAAGTTGGCAAGCGCGATGGGCACTCCCACCACCGGGAGGGTCGTGACCGAGGCGAGCATGCCCGGCAGGTGGGCGGCACCACCGGCTCCGGCCACGATCACCTGGATGCCCCGACCGCGGGCGCGACGGCCGAACGCCAGCATGTCGTCAGGCGTGCGGTGAGCCGACACGACGTGGACCTCTCGGGGCACGCCGAAGCGGTCGAGCACCGAGACCGCCCCCCGCATCACCGTGTAGTCCGACGAGCTGCCCATGACCACGGCCACCAGCGGGTCGCCCTCGGCACCGGGGCCCGGCTGGTCCGCCGCCGAGACCCCGGGCGAGGCTGTCGTGGACTGGCTCACCGGCGCTGCCCCCGGCCGCTCTGCCGTGGCCGGGCTCGTGCCGACGGCTCGCCGCCCGGTGCCAGGGTCGGTGGCACCGGCGTCCCGAGCGCCCGGGCGGCCGCCCAGGCGCGGCTGCGCACATCGACCGGATCTTCGCCGCACACCGTCACGTGCCCCAGTTTGCGCCCGGGACGGGCCTGCTTGCCATACAGGTGCACGTGGGCGCCGCCGACGGCAAGTGCCTCGGCGAGGCGATCCTCGGGCGGGGCACCGTCCGGGCGGCCGAAGACGTTGACGCTGGCGACGCTGGCCGCCGTCGAGCTCGTGCTGCCGAGGGGGAGGTCGAGCACCGCCCGGAGGTGGTTCTCGAACTGTGAGGTCACCGCGCCCTCGATCGTCCAGTGCCCCGAATTGTGGGGCCGCGCCGCCACCTCGTTGACGAGCAGCTCCCCGCCGGCGACGAACAGCTCGACCGCCAGGATGCCCGTCGACCCGGCGACCGCCGCCACCCGCCGACCCAGGGTCTCTGCCCGGGCACCGAGGGCGGGGTCGACGCACCCGGGGAGCAGCACCTCGCGGCAGACCCCGTCCACCTGGACCGTCTGGACGGCGGGCCAGGTGACCGACTCGCCGTCCGGGCGGCGGACGACGAGGACGGCGATCTCGGCGACGATCGGCACCCGCTCTTCGACCAGCAGCCGGACACCGGCCCGGGCAGCACCGAGGCAGACCTCGCGGGCGCCGGCGGCGTCCTCGACCGGCCAGACGCCCTTGCCGTCGTAGCCGCCGCGGGCGGCCTTCAGCACGACCGGCCAGCCGTGGCGGCGGGCGAACGCGTCGACCTCGTCGACCATGGCCGTGACCTCGGCCGTGACCTCGGTCGTGACCTCGGCCGTGACCTCCGCACCGGCTCCGCCCTTGCTGGCGGGAGGCTCGACGACGGCGAACGGAGGAACCGGCACGCCGGCCTCGGCGAGCCGCCGGCGCATCGCCACCTTGTCCACGGCCATGCGGAGGGTCTCCGTGCCGGGCCGCACGGCGACGCCGTCGGCCTCCAGCGTGGCGAGCAGGTCGACGTCGACTTGCTCGTGGTCGAACGTGAGGACCGGCGCCCGCCGGGCGAGGGTCGCCAGGGCTACGTGGTCGGTGGGCGCGCCGATGAGCACCTCGGGGGCGACGGCGACGGCGGCATCGTCCTCGTGCTCGGCCAGTACCGCCACCGCCAGGCCGAGGGCGCTGGCGGCCTCGCACGTCATGCGGGCCAGCTGCCCGCCGCCGACGATCCCCACCGCGGGGGACTGCCCGCTGCGGGGGTCTGGGCACGCGGTCTCGGGCACGAACCGGCAGGCTACCGGGCCGGCGACGCCGTCCGGCGAGGTGGCCCGCTGCTCACCGCACCTAATGTGGCTTGCCGACCAGGACGCGACCGCGGTGCGCTCACGACCCGACCACGGTTCGGTGCGCTCACGACCCGACCACGACGACGGAGGAGCCCATGCGAATCGGAGCCCTGCTCGACCTCGGCCAGCCAGTCGACGGCGTGGTCGCCCAGGTCCGGCGGTTCGCCGACCTGGGCCTGGGCTCGGCCTGGGCGTCCCAGTTGTTCGGCTACGACGCCCTGACTCTCTTTGCCCACGTCGGCGCGGTAGTCCCGGACATCGAGCTCGGCACCGGCGTGGTCCCGGTTTACGGCCGGGTCCCGCAGGTGCTGGCACAGCAGGCGTTGACCGTACAGGCAGTGACCGGCGGGCGGCTCCTCTTGGGCATCGGGATGTCCCACCAGGTCGTGGTGGAGGGCATGTGGGGACTCAGCTACGACCGCCCGGCGCGCTACCTGCGCGAGTACCTGGCCGGCCTGCTGCCGATGCTCGCCGGCGAGCAGGCGCAGGCCGAGGGCGAGGTCGTCACTGCCCGCACCATGGGACCGCTCGACGTCGTCGGTGCCGCCGCGCCGCCCGTGCTCGTCGCCGCACTGGGCCCGGTGCTGCTCGGCATCGCCGGGCGGGCGGCCGCCGGCACGGTGACGTGGATGACGGGACGGAAGACCATCGCCGACCACGTGGCACCGACGATCGCCCGGGCGGCGGAGGAGGCCGGGCGGCCAGCTCCCCGGGTCGTCGTGGCGTTGCCGGTCACGGTGACCGACGACCCCGCCAGTGCGCGGAGGCGCATCGACCGGGCATTCGCCATCTACCCCTCGCTCCCGTCGTACAAGGCGATGCTCGACCGGGAAGGTGCTGCCCAGCCGTCGGACATCGCCCTGGTCGGCACGGAGGACGAGGTGGCCGGGCTGGCGGCGGCCCTGGCCGACGCCGGGGCCACCGATCTCGTCGCGTCGCTCGTCGGCAATCCCGACGAGCGCGAGCGCACCGCCGGGCTCCTCTCGTCCCTCGCCGGCGCGAGCTGAGCCGCGCCGCGGCGTGGCCCGTCCAGACCTGCGGACCGCCTCGTCCCTCGCCGGCGCGAGCTGAGCTGAGCCGCACCCGGACAGACCGGCATCCGCTCGCC
>JBOGGF010000075.1:0-21428 GCA_050743965.1 Acidimicrobiales bacterium | reverse complement strand
ATGCGGCGGCGGCTTCGTAGCACCAACTGACGCCTCTGCTGGCCGGTAACCGGTATGTCCCCCTGTCACCCGGCGGTGGCAGGGGGACGGCCGCGCCCGGGGACGGTGGCATGGGTGGCCGCGGCGGTCTCCAGCCCGGCTGCGCCCGCCGAGAGGACGTTGACGCGCTCGACCATGACGAGAGGGTGCAAAGCACCGTGGTGCGCTCGCTGATCAACCTCATCGGCGCGCCGGCCTCCTTCGGCGTGAGCGGCGTCGAGACGACCCCGGCCGACGACGAGGACGTGTACCGCCAGGCGACCGAGAAGGTGCTCTGGGACCTCGCGTCCGGATCTGGAGGGGTGGTGTTCGGGCGCGCCGGCGCGGTGGTGCTCGGCCCGTGCCCGTCGGCCTTCCACGTGCGGCTCGACGGGCCGGCGGCCGCCAGGGCGCAGCGGGCCGTGGTCACCTCGGGCATCGACGAGGAGACCGCATGGCAGCAGCTACGCCAGACGGACCACGCCCGAGCGGCGTACGCGCGGCACCTCTACGGCAGCGACCCGTCGGACCGCCGGCAGTACCACTTGGTGATCGACACCACGGCGATGCCCCTTGAAGCCAGCGTGGATGCCATCGTCGGCGCCGTCGAGCCCGCGAGGGAGTCGACGAGCGAGCCTGACGCATCGGCGTCGACCGAACCTGACCGGACCTGACTGGACGGTCGCCGGCCCGAGGCCGACGGACGAGGCCCCGGCCTCCGGCTCCTTGGGGGTCGCCTACGGCCGTGGCACCCGAAGGAGCCGAAGCACCGCTTGGCGCAGGCCCCGCCGGTGCGGCTGGCCATCGGCGCCGCCGCCGGCCGCGTGCATCGAGCCGGCGGTCACCCGCAGGACGTCCAGCTCCCGGCGCAGGACGACGAGGGCGATCTCCGACGATGCGGCGGCGGCCAGCGTCGCCAGGACGTGCACGTCGCAATCGCTCCACCGGCGCGGTGAGGAGGCGACGACGCAGAAGGTGCCTAGGACCTCCCCTGTGGGACCGACGACGGGGAACCCCGCCCACGCGGCGACCCCGAGCAGCTCGACGGCCGGGTCGTCGCTGGTCCTCGGGTCGTTGGCCGCGTCTTCGACCACCAGCGGCCGGCCCGATCCGACCACGTAACGGCAGAAGGACTGCTCGACCAGACCGTGCTGCGGCGCGCCATCGGCCAGGCCGACGGCGCTCTTGAACCGGTAGCGCTCGGCGTCGACCAGCGTGACGAAGGCCTGGGGCGCGCCGATCACGGTGGCGGCGAGCTCGGTGAGCCGATCGAACGCGTCCTCGGGCCCGGTGCCGACGAGGCCGGAGACGGCAAGGGCCGCGAGACGGCCGGGGTCCCGCACACCGGGTTCCCACACCAGCTGGCCCGTCGGCTCGCCGCTCACTGCTCACCGAGGTCGAGCGACGCGATCGTCCGCAGCGGTACCCGCTCGTCCCCCGCCAGGTCGCGCAGGGCCGCGGCCACGCGGAGACGCTGGAACCCGCGCCGGATCCGGCTCTTGACGGTCCCCTCGGGCTGGTCGAGACGCCGGGCCACCTCGGCATAGCTCAGATGGCCGAGGTACGCCAGCTCGATCGCCCGCCGCTCGGGCACCGGGAGCTCGGCGAGGGTCCGCCACAGCACTGTCGCTTCCACCCGTGCCATGGCCAGCTCCTCGGTCCCTCGCTCTCCCACGCTCCCATAGCGTAGATCGCGCTCCTCCCGACGGCGACGTCGCGTCTCCGAGCGCAGCAGGTCGATGCCGCGGCTGCGGGCCTGGCACCGGAGGTAACCCAGGAGGGACCCTCGCGCGGCGTCGAACCGGCCGGGCGCCCGCCACAGTGCCTCGAACACCTCGATCGCCACGTCGGCGCACTGGGGATCGTTGCCGAGCACCATCCGGGCCGCAGCCTCGACCGACCCACGGTGGCGGCGGTACAGCTCCTCCCACGCCGGCTCGCTCCCCTCCGCGATCGCGGCCAGCAGCGCGGCATCACCGGCTACCTTCGGGTGCAATGTCGGGGCGGCTCCCGGCTCACCCACGTTCGTCCGCCACGTCCATCTCCGAGTGATCGCAGTTCGGGGCGTAGCGCTCCGCCGCCCTTCCGACCTCGGTGATGTACCCGCTCCAACGGGAGGTGAACCCCCGGCTGCGGGCGGGGCAGGGCGTGCCGCGGGCACGTCGCTACCTTGACACCACCAGCACGCCCTTCATGAAGTGGTGGAAGGAACAGTAGAGGTCGTACGTGCCCGGGGTACGAGGCGCGCGGATGCGAACGGTGTGGCCGGGGTCCACGTCGCTGGTGTCGAAGCCCCCGAACGGCGTGCTCCGGGGCACGGCGGTCATGGTGTGGGTGACCTTGTCGTCGTTCGTGACGGCGATGGTCTGCCCCGCCCGGGCGGTGACGCGGTCCGGATGGTATGTGTAGTTCGAGATCACGACCTGCACGACGGGCATCGTCGCCGGTTGCTTCTCCGCCTCCCCCTGGGCCGGGTTGCCCTGGGCCGGGTTGCCCTGGGCCGCCTGTCGATTGGCTGCGTTGCCCGACGTGGCCGGAGCGATCGACGACCCGAGGCCCGAGGCCAGCACCACGACCAGCAGCGCCGCCGACAACACCGCCAGGGCCAGTTGCGGCACGCGGCGCGGGAACGCCGCCCCGGCTCGATCACCGCTACCGCCGGGACCGGCGCCGGCGGCAGGTGGCGCGCCAGGCGCCGCGGTCGCACGAAGCGCGTTCGACGAGGGACCGACGAGCACGGTCACGACGAGCGAGCCGAGAGCGACGAACGCTCCGAGCTCCACGACGCCGGCCACGAGGCCGGCGGTCGTCGGTTGCTCGTGGAAGCCGAACAGCCCGACCCCCCGGCTCAGGCCGTAACCGGCGATCGTGCCGACCGCGAATACGGCACCAGCCGACCCGGCGAGCACCGCGGCCACCGTCCCGGCGCGGGCCCGCAGCCTGACGGCGACCAGCACAGCCAGGGCCAGCGCGACCGCCGTCGCCGCCTGGAGGAGGAAGAGGGCCCCGATCGTGGGGATGCGCCGGTAGCCCGTCACGTAGAGGTCGACGTGAATGCCGGCAGAGGCGAGGAGAAGCCCTGCGCCGCCGACCGCGAGAAGGAGCGCCCACCACGGCTGCTGTCTGTTCACGTGCGCACTCATCGATTGGAGTCCGGGGCCGCGGCGAGATCCGCCCGCTCGAAGGTCCGCTTTTGAAAACCCTCGATTGACGATACGCTCGTGTCACGATATAGTGGCATTGGTGACGCGATACCGGGATGACGCATCGGACCGGCAGCCCGTCCGCCCGGAACGGCTGCCGGAGACTGATCGGAGCAGCAGGTCGATGGCGGCTGGCGACGGCGAGCCCCGCCGGCGCGAGGAGGCCGAACCGGGCGTACCGGCTCGCCGATTGGTCGACCACGGTGCCTTGCACCGCTTGCATCTCCTGGGGCGTCGGCTGTGCGCGGATGCCAGCCTGTCCGGCGTCCTCTATGCCGGGATCGTCGCCTCGTGGCAATTGCAGTGCGGTGGCCCCTTGGGACCGGCAGTCGGCGGGCGGAGCCCCAGAGCCATGGAGGCATCGGTCGACCGTGCTACGCGGCGCGCAGGGTGCCGGTGCCTCGCCCGGCGGACGCGCGAGCTCCTGGCGTCGCTCGGTCAGACACCTTGCGCCGTTGCGGCGTCGCTGCTCGAGGCCGAGGTCCGTGGCGAGCCGGGAGATCTGGCCCGCGCCCCGATGGCCGTGCTCCTATCGGTCGTCGTCGGTGCCGACCGCGACGTCAAGGCGGTGACGGTGACCGCCGAGGCGGTGACGATCACCCGGATCGTGCATTGGCGCAGGGAGGTGAGGGTGGCGTTCCCTCCTCCCGTGGGTGCCTTCGTCGCCGGGTTCGAGGCGGGGTCCTTTCCCGCCCTCGTCCGACCGAGCTGACGGGCAGCCGCCCCGCCCCCCGCTCCGGGTGGAGCTCAATCGCTCGTGCGATTGAGAGCCGAGCGCGGGCCGACGAACCCCGACCGAGCCTTGCTACGACATCGACCTGCCAGCCGGGCAGCCCGGTCGGTGGTACCCGCCGTCCGTGACGGCGCCACATTCGGGGCAGAGCAGTCCGGCCCAGCACGCCGGGTCACCGCCTTCCTCGGCGGGAGCGGTATCGCTGCTGCCGGCACCTTGCCGGTCCCGGTCGGCGGCGAAGAGCTCGATCGAGACGCGAACCGCACCGAGCGGCTCGATATGGTGCTCGACCTCAGGTGGGATGGCCTGCGTCGAGCCGGCATCCAGCTCGACGTCCACCGCCGGGACGGTGGCCACCGAATAGCGCAGCCGCCCGCCGTGCACGACGATCCGCCCCCAGGTACCGACCGAGAGACGGTGAGCGCGGCGCAGGGTCGCCGGCATCGTCGTCTCGTCCCAGACGGAGCTGGCCCCGACCCGCCGCACGGTCTCGGGCAGCTCGGCCCGATCGCACCGCGGGCAGTCCAGCGGCGTCCCGAGCCGCGACTGGCGCCCCTCGGCGGCGAGGACCCACTCCCGCAGCTGGAAGGGCGGCTTGTGCCGGACGTGCTGGCCGTGCCCGCACCCCAGCTCAGCCACCCAGTCCCCGGCCTCGTCGCGGTGGTAGCCGGTGATCGGACGCAACACGCCCCGAGCGTACCGGCGCCGGCACAGTGGCCGGCCGGTCTCGGAGCTCAGGGCGGGGCCGCTCGCCCCGGCAAGGGTACCCGCCGCAGGGTCAGAACGCGCTCGGCGTGGCGCTCCTCTTCGAGGAGCTTCTCCCGCGCGGCGAGCAGGTCGAACTGGGCGACGAGGCCGTCGAGGTGACCAGCGTCGGCGCGGTCGACGACGGGCAGCACGCCGAGGCCGAGCGACGCCATGCGATCGGCGACGCTGCGGAGGATCTCGTCGGGGTGGGCGACCGCGGTTGGAGCGATCATGGCCTCGCTCACCCGCTGCCCTACATTGGACCTGGCGGTGAGCACGACCGACCAGGGCAGGATCCCCACCAGGACCCCGCGGGAGTCCAGCACGGGGAACAAGCGCTGGCGCCGCTCAGCCGACCCTTCGGGCAGGACCTCGTACAGCTCGGACAACATGCGCTCGGGCTCCACGGTGTACACCTCGGTGTTCATCACCTCGCGCACGAAGGTCGCCTCCAAGGGGTCGACGGCGTACTCGCGCATGACGTGGAAGCCCCGCCGGGCGACCTTCTCGGTGAGGATCGAGCGCTTCAGGACGAGGACGCTCACGAGGTGGGAGATCGTCGCCGCGACAAGGAGGGCCAGGAGGCTGTTCTCGTCGTGGGTGAGCTCGAATGCGAAGATGATGGCGGTAAAGGGCGAGCGGGTCACGCCGCCCAGCGAGCCCGCCATGCCGATGAGGGCAAAAACCCCGACCGACGCGCCGGGCAGGACGTGGCCGAGCAACCCGCCTATCGCCGCCCCCATCATGAGGATGGGTGCGAGGATGCCCCCGCTGGTGCCGCCGCCGAGCCCGGCCGCCCAGATGATCATCTTGACGAAGAAGAGCGCGACGAGAGCATCCACGCCGAGCCGACCGAGCAGCTCGGCGTGGATGGTGTTGTAGCCCACGCCGAGGGCCCGGGGGTCGGCGAGGCCCCCGAGGCCGATGACGAGCCCGCCGATGATCGGCCACCACATCCAGTGGAGATGACCGGTCAGCTTCTTGAAGAGGTCCTCGCACTGGTAGACGGCCTGGGTCATCAACCAGGCGCCGAGCCCGGTGGCGACGCCGATCGCCGCCGCTCCGAGGAGCACCATGCCGCCGAGCGGCGGATGGGCGGGCACTGGGAAGAGTGGCTGGGGCGAGACCAACCCGGCAGTTGCCATGACCATCCGCAGGCCGTCGGCCGTGGCCGAGGCGAGGCCGATCAGCACCATCGACCGGGGCTTGAACTCGAAGGCGAGCAGCTCCACCCCGAACAGGGTCGCCGCCACCGGCGTCCCGAACACGGCGCTCATCCCGGCCGCCGCTCCGGCCACGAGCAGCGCCCGGCGTTGGGCGGCCGTGAGCCGGAACAGCTGGCCGACGATCGAGCCGACGGCGCCACCGGTCAGGATGATCGGGCCCTCGGCTCCGAAGGGGCCGCCGGTGCCGATGCTGACGGCGCTCGAGATCGGCTTCAAGATGGCGAGGCGCGGCTGCACCTTGGAGCCGTTGATCAGGATGTTCTCCATTGCCTCGGGGATGCCGTGCCCGCGGATCTGCTCGGATCCGAAGCGCGCCATGAGCCCCACGACGAGCCCGCCGCCGACCGGGATCACGAGAGCCATCGCTCCCAAGGTGTTGGCGTTCGGTGAGACGAGGTGGACGCTCAGTCGCTGGTAGTACAAGAGATTGGTGAAGAACCCGATCATGTCCAGCAGGGCGAGCGAGATGCCCGCGCCGAGAGCCCCGATGGCGATCCCAAGGGGCACCTGGCGCAGGATCGCCGGCGTGGTCGTGAAGTCCCCGAGGGCCCGCTCGGAGGTGTCCGTGGTCCGGTGATCGGCACCGAGGTACGACATCTCGGCGTCGTCAGCGTCGCCGTCAGCGCCGTCGGCGTCGTCGGCGCCGTCGGCGTCGTCGGCGCCGTCGGCCTCATCAGGGCCGGGCTCCGGGACGTCGTGGACCGCCGGCGGCTCGCCCTCCGGGCCGCCGAGAGATCCCGCCACGAGCTCGTCGGCCATCCCGGTGGCGCCAGGAGCGTCAAGTGTGCGGTGATCGGTCGAGGGCCGAGTCTCGCTCGCGTCTCGCCTGGGCTCCTCGTCGCTCACGCCGGGCCTCCGTCCGAGCGGCACGGCACCAGCTGGCGGGAATGAAGTGGTTTCATCGCAGTCAGATGTTATCGTAGGGGGATCGTACGAGGAGCAAGCCTGCCCGATGCCGCCTACGCCCGGCTGCTCGCACTGCGGACCGGCCTGCGCCATTTCGAGCGCTGGAGCGCCCAACAGGCCAGCGCCGCCGGGCTGACGCCGGCCCATCACCAGCTCCTGCTGGCGATCCGGGGCCACGGCGATCCCGACGGCCCGACGATCGGCGAGGTGGCGGACCATCTCCTGCTCCGCCACCACAGCGCGGTTGGCCTCGTCGATCGGGCAGAGGCCGCCGGGCTCGTGCGCCGCATTCGCAGCGAAGACGACCACCGGGTGGTCCGGCTGCAGCTGACCGGGGAGGGAGCCGATCGCCTCGAGGCGCTCTCGGCGTTGCACCTCGAAGAGCTCGACCGCCTCGCCCTGGACGTGCCTGCCGCCTGGGCCGGCCTCGGCCCGGTGCAGCGCCCCCACGGCTTCCCCGGCGCGCCTGAGACCGGTGACGCGGGTGAGCCGACGGGCCACGGTCCGGCCGCCGTTTCCGTTGAGGTCGGCGTGGCCCGCGTCTACGACGAGCTCGAGCCCGGCGCGCACCATGTGCTGGTGGACCGGCTCTGGCCTCGGGGCATGAACAAGCAGGGCGCCCCGTTCGACCAGTGGCCGAAGGCCGTGGCTCCCACTGCCACATTGCGCAAGTGGTACGGGCACGTCCCCGAGCGGTTCGCCGAATTCGCCCGCTGCTACAGAAAGGAGCTGTCCCGCGGCCCGGCCAAGGAGGCGCTCACCGAGCTGCGAGGCGAGGCCAACAGCAGGAAGGTGGTGCTCGTCACCGCGACGAAGGACCTCGCCCATTCGGGTGCCGCCGTCCTGCGCGACGTGCTGGCCGGTCGCTGACCGAGCTCCATCGGCGCGGCCCGAGATCCCGAGGCCCGCCGCGTGGAGACGCCCTCAGCCGCGCCGCACGGCCGGCGGTGCCGGGGCGGGCGATCCAACCTCGCCGATCCGGCGCGCCTCCGGTCCTCCCCGGCGGATGGCGAGGATCGCCACGTCGTCGGCGGCGTCGGCGGCGCCGAGGTCCTCGAGCACGTGGTCGAGCAGCTGTTCTAGCGGCTCCCCGGTGCGCACCGCCAGTCGGAGGCGCTCCAGGCCGTCGGTGAGGATCTCGCTACGCCGCTCGACAAGCCCGTCGGTGTAGATGAGCAGCGTCTCGTCGTCACCGAGGGCAAAATGGGTCGGGCCGTAGTCGGTGCCCTTCACGCCGACCGGTGGACCGAGCGCCGTCGCCACGAGCTCGGGCCCCGTTGCCCGGATGAGGAGTGGCGGCAGGTGCCCGGCATTCGCCACGGCGACGTCGCCGGTCCTCGTGTCCAGCAGGCCGCAGAGCACCGTGGCGAAGCGCCCGTCGGCCACGCTCAGCAGCGGATCGAGCCGGCTCAGCACTCCCTCGGGCGGGTGACCTTCGCGAGCGTAGGCGTTGATCGCGTTGCGCAGGTTGCCCATCAGGGCGGCGGCTTGAAGGCCTCGCCCGCATACATCCCCGACGGCGAAGAAGAGGCGGTGCTCGTCCACTTCCACGAGGTCGTACCAGTCGCCGCCGACCTCGACGCCTTCAGCACCCGCCAGGTAGCGGGCCGAGAACTCGAACCCCTCGCGACGGGGGAGCGTCTCGGGCAGGAGCGAATGCTGGAGCGTTCTCGCGATCTCTCGTTGGGCCAGGAACCGCTCGCGTACTTCGTTGGCCTCGCGCTCGGCGCGGACCCGACGGCGGGTGAGCCGCTCGGCGCCCAGCGCGCCAATGACGCTCAGCAACACGACGAGGACGCCGATGACCCACCGCGTGTACGGCGACAGGCCGCCGTCGAGCGAACCCCGGGCCGACATCACGAGCGTGAGCTTGTCGTTGCCGAAGGGGATGGACTGCGTCGTCGTCTGCCCGCGCAGGGGCAACGGGCCCGCCGCGTCCGTCTCGATGAGCACCCTCTTGTGCCCATGGTCGAGGTAGACGGCGAGGTTGAGCCGGCTGATCGGCGAGCTCGCCGGCTCGTGGATGCGCGTGTCGGCCGGCAACGGCTCCTCGGCGTACACGGCATACTCGTGAGCACCTCCGGCAACGACGGCATAGCCGAGGTGCACCTGGTGCGGTGCCGTGAGCCGTTCGACGGCAAACGTCGTGTTCGTGGCCTCCTCGACGAACCGGCGTGCCGCAGCCGAGGACGGCGAGAGCAGCGGCGACGATCCCATGCTCGACACGAGCCGAGGCGCCCTACCACCCACGTCCCAGAGCGACGCCGACACGAACGGCCCCTTCGGGCCGACGATCCCCGCGAGCACCTGGCGGAACCGGGCCTCGGGCTCCGACGTGCCCGCGGCAAGGTCTGCTGCCGCACCGAGGTGCGACTCGACGTACAGGGGATCTGCCTGGAGGGTCGCCGCAGTGAGCTGGCCCTGCAGCTTGAGGAGCCGGGTCTCGTTGCCAGCGTAGGCCGCCCTCGACAAGACGGTGAGCGCGACGGCGACGAGGACGCCGGCGACCAGGATCGCCACGGGAATCACGTGTCGGGGCCGGCGCTTCGCCCCTTGTCGCTCGCCGATCACGTAGTCAGCTCCCCTGGAGCAGCAACCGCCGCGGTGCCGCCGCCAGGCGTACGGACGTGCCGTCGCTCCGGCAGCCCGCAGTCGTCGCCCCCCAGGCATCCGAGGTCGCGGTGCGGCCGGCCGCAGTCGAGGCTGTCGACAGCACTTCCGGTAATTTCGACGTTGACTGTGAGTTGGCGGTCGAACTGGCCTCGTGCCCGTCGTCGGATCCTTCCGCGACAGGGGGGAGGTCCAAGGTGAACCAAATGCTCTTCCGCCCTCGATCGTCGGACACGAACCCCCAGGCCTTCGCGAGCATCTCCACGATCCTGAGCCCGCGCCCCGACCGATCGCTCGGCGACGGCGAGCGCAGAACGGGCAAGCCGCTCCCCGCGTCGCCGACCTCGACACGGATGTGGCCCGGGGACACGTCGAGCGAGACGTCGAACTCTGCGCCGGCGTGCTTGATGGCATTGGTGGCCAGCTCGGAGAGCATCAGCAGCACGCAGTCGACGACCCGCGGTGGTTGGTCGCGCAAGACTTCGCCGGCGAAGCGCCGGGCACCGGCGACCGCCGGTGGATCGCTCGGGAACCGCCGGTGGTAGGTCACTCCGAGATCCGCAGGACGCTCGAGAGGCCCATGGTCTCCATCACGGCTCGGATGGTCGCCGGAGGGCACTCCACCTCCAGGAGCGGCACCTTCTCCGCTGCTTCGAGTAGGAGCGCGATGCCGGTGCTGTCCATGAAGGTGAGACCCCGGAGGTCGACCACGACATGCGTCGGGCTGCGGTGGACCACCTCATCGAAGCAGTGCCGCACGGCATCGACACTCCCGAGGTCGAGCTCGCCGGCGACGGTGATCCTCCATACCGCTGCGTCTTCCGGGACCGGCGCGGCAGTCGCGGCCGCACGGCCGCTGCCCTGATGGGTCAACGCGCCCTCGAGGAGCAAGAGGGTACCCGGGCTCGCCAGCTCGTGGGCTCGGGGGTTGAGGAGAGGCGCGCGCTCACCAGTTCTCGACTTCGCATCGCCGGCATCGGTGTCGGCACCCGCGGTGGGCTTGCCCCATGCTCCAACGCTCCTTTTATTGTAATTGCGACGGTCACGCACTCTTCCCAATGTTGGGCGGGTTGCGCCGTTCGCCGCAGTGACCAGGCGCGGGCGGGATGCTACCAACACGGCATCTCTTCGCCCGGTGCGCCATCGGCAACCCGGTCACGGCACGATCACGAGCTCGTCCCTCGCCACGACGGCCGGAGCGCCTGGCGGGCGCCGTCCGGGTCCTCGGCGAGCACGTGTGCCGGCCAGTACGACACGCGGTCGGCCACGCCGGTGACCTCGCCGAGGAAGGCCTCGTGGGCGCCGAGGCGAGGATCCTCGACCGTCCCCTCCACGAAGAGGACGGCGAAGCGAGCCCGCCGGCCGTCGGGCTTCTTGCGCAGGACCCGACCCATGCGCTGGACCATCTGGCGCCGGGACCGGCTGGCCCCGGCGATCACGGCCAGGTCGGCGGCGGGCACGTCGATGCCCTCGTCGAGCACCCGCGGCGCCGCGAGCAAGTCGAGCTCGCCAGCGGCGAAGCGGTCGACAGCGGCGCGGCGCTCGTCGCGTGCCTGCCCAGAGTGGACCACACCCGAGCGAAGACCGCGTCGGGCGAGGCGCTTCGCCGCCCGCTCGCAGGCGGCGATCGTCTGGGTGAACACGATCGCCCGGGTGGCGTCGCCGATCGCCGGGGCCAGCGCCTCGACAGCGTCGTCCTTGGCGGGGGTGTCGGCCAACAGCCGGCGACGCTCCAGCATCGCCTGGCGGTAGCCGCGGGCCACGCTGGCCCCCTCGGTCTGGCCGTCGGCCAGCTCCGCCACCGCTTGCATGAACACCTCGAAGGGCTCTGCGGGCACCTGAAAGCGATCGACTAGGCGGCCCCACAGCATGCCCATCAGCTCGGTGAGCTCGTCGTAGCGACTCCACTCCCCTGGCGAGAAGGCGACGCCGAGCATGGCCACGTCGAAGTGTGCCGTGACCCCGTCGTCCGTCGCCCGCCGGTAGCCGAGGCGAAAGCACGTCCGACCGAAGAAGGGGTCGAGCCATGCCAGGTTGCCGTCGTCGTCACGGGCATAGGTGGCGCTCAGCCCGAGGCGGCGACGGAACCGTCCGTCGAGGGCCAGGTGGTTGACCGCGCTCCCGTAGCGGTGGCACTCGTCGGCCACCAGCAGACCACCCCGACGGATGGGCCGGACGTCGGCCTCGCGGGCGCTGTTGACCACGGCCACCAGCACGTCGTGGGTGGAGAGCGTGTCGGCGCTGCCGGCCCCCATCCGGCCGACCGCCGACCTTGGCGGCAGCCATCTCCCGAGCTCGCCCACCCACTGGCGCTGCAGCTCCACCGTGGGCACGAGGACGAGGACCTGGCTCCGCGACGACAGCTCCTCGAACGCGGCCGCGATGCCGACCATGGTCTTGCCGGTGCCGGTCACCGCCTCGACCACCCCGCGGCCGCCGGCGTGCTTCCACGCCGTGAGCGCATCGGCCTGCCAGGAGTAGAGCGCACGACGCGGTGCCCACGCCTCCTCGGGGACGGCGGGGATCGGCGCCACCGAGGCGGCTGCGCCCGAGACGGCCGCCACCGCGGTCATGGGGGCGGGGATGGAAGCCAGCCACCAGCGAAGTGGCGATCCCTTGGCTGAGCGAAAGCGCCCGTGCCCACCGAAGAGCGCGAAGGACACCGCCTGCTCGGACGGCGCTCCCAGCCGCCTCGCCAGCTCGGCCGCGGTCTGTCCCGGGTTTGCGTCGAGCTCGGCCGCAATGTCGTCGACCAGCATGAGGGATCAGCCGGGTCCGGACGCCTCCGCGTCGGCGACGTCGCTGAGATCCACCACCAGCTCGGCAGACGTCATTTCCGGCTCATAGCCCGGGTCGAGACGGCGCAGGTCCCACTCGTTGATCCACGCCCGGACGTACTGGCGCATGCGATTGGACGGCAGGCGCTCCAAGCCGGTCACGTCGGGTGGCTGCCATCCATAGGCCTCGGAATGGATCTGTCGCAACTGTGCGTACGTACGGTCCAGCTCGGCCTGGCCGGGCGGCTGCAGCTGCACCTGCTCCTGTCCCAGGATGCGCATCCCGATCTCGGCCAGGCCGGCCTGCAGCTCGTCCTCCACCGTGCCCTTCGCTCGCAGCTTCTTCGGGAGGAGGTCGAGGTCGTTCTTCCCGACGAGGACCTGCGCCTCGAAGTCGTCGACGGTGGTGAGCACCGCGCACACTGGTGCCTGGCCATCGTCACGCTCGCCGCGCACCCACCGTGCCACCTCGGCGTAGGCCCTCGCTCGCTGGAGCGCCGAGTAGCGCCCGATCAGCTCGACCTCGTCGAGGAGGACCACCCATCCGCGATGCCCGGCCGCCCGCATAAGCCGGGACAGGAACCGGAAACGCTGCCGGGCGAGGTCCCGTTCCTTGAGCTTTCCGAGGGGATAGGTGGCTGCCGCCCCTGCCTCCTTGAGCCGACGGCGGAGATCGGCGACGGGCAGCGGATCCCCGGCCCAGAACTGCACGATCCGGTCGGCGAACTCCTCGTCGCCCCGGGCGTACTCGTGCAGGAAGAGGGTGGCCCCGAACCGGCTGTCCACGGGGGCGTCCTCCTGGTGGGCGAAGCGGTAGAGCTCGGCGTAAGCGTCCGAGTCGATCTGGAGGTCGGCGGCGATCTCGTCCACCGCCGCCCCGGGCCGGCCGGGCACCTTGGCCGCCTCCACCGCCGCCTGGTACACCTTGACCGGATCGTGCAGGGGCGTCTCCTTGGACACCACCACCTTCGAGACCACGAACCCGCGGGACAGGGCGACGTGCGCCAGGTGCTCGAGGACGTGGCTCTTGCCGGCGCCGAACCCGCCTCCGATCAACATGCCACCCGGCGCCGCGCCGTTGGCTTCCGGGACTGGGCGGACCAGGCCAGCGGGGAGGGCCTCGACCGCGTCGAGCAGCTGGGTGAAGCGGTCCTCGACGCCCTGCTGCATGGACCCGAGGACCATGACCGCGTCGCGATTGGGGACGCCGGCCCGTAGAGCCTCCAGTGCCCGCCGGCGCAGGACCGACCGTTCGTCACCGATGGCCGCGTCCGTCGGCTGCCAGCTGATGTCCGGCTGCCAGCTGATGTCCGGTGGCCAGCTCATGGGGCGCTCAGCCGCAGGAGAGACGAGAAGGGATTGTCCCTATGCCGGTCCCGGACCTCGTCCACGATCCGCATCTTCAGTGCCTGGTAGGCGTCCAGGCCCCGGTGGGCATCGGTCACGAATGCGGGGGAGGCGACCACTGCGACGAAGCAATTGGCCAGCTCGTCAGTGTTGTCGACGAGCTGGCGCAGCACCTCGTAGGCGTCGAGGAGCGCCGCCCTGGTGTAGTAGTGGCCCTGGCGTTCTTCGGGGCCGGGCCGGCGGGCGAAGCCCAAGCGACGCAGGTCGAGCACCAGCACGAGTCCGGTCCGGTCGTTGGCAGCCAGCCAGTGGGCCAGAGAGAAGAGCATCGGGCGGGCGTTGTGCCGGGCGATCCGCCGGAAGATGAGTGCCGACTTGAGAGCGGAGATCTGGCGGAGGTCCCCGCGGAGCCAGTCCAAGACTGCGGCGTGCTCCGCCTCGGCGACCTGCCCGCTGCGGAGCTGGGCCTGGCACAGGCGCAGCATGGCGGTGCGGAACTCCGCGGTCATGGCGTAGTCCCGATGCACCCGCTGCTGGAGCTCCCGGTCTATGTCCCGACGCAGCTCCCGTGGGTCGACCCGGTGGTGCGACGCAAGCTGGTCCAGCGTGAACGTGCTGTCGCCGGGTGCCGGATAGCCGGCGGCGACCACCGTCGCTCGCGTCGCGACGGCGGCCAGGCCGTCCCAGTCCACCTGGCGTGCCACCTCGAAGAACACCTGCTCCAGCGAGTGCACCCGGACGGCTGCCGCGTCCACCTTGGCCACGCAGTAGCCGGCGCCGCCGGCCGCCGCGGCCAGCGCCTCGACGAAGGCCTCGGCGACCCGGTCGTCAGCCCCGACGGCGAACTTGACCGCCGCTCCCCCCTCGTCCACGAAGCCGCGCAGGTACTCACGGTCGAGGAACGACACGTAGTCGTCGACGGCGATCACCGGCCGGGCTCGTCGAAGGCGATCCCGGCGTAGACCTTGGTCTGACCGGCCCGGCTGACCGTCGTGAGGGTCCCACCGCTCCGGGTGAGGGCACTCGCCGGCAGGCTCATTCGCCGACCGTCCCGGGCATCGACCACACCACTCTGATCGAGCAGGTAGAGGTCGCGGGCGAATTCCTGACGGGTGTACTCGCGAGATGCCCCCGGCAGCAGCGTCAGTGCGCCGTAGACGTCGACCAGGCGGGCCGTGCCACCGGGACGGAGCCCCTTGGCCCGCACCACGAGGTCGTAGGCGGCGACCAGGCTCGCGATGAAGGCCGCCGGCTTGAACCGCGGTGGCCGCTGCTGCAGCGCCGCGAGGTGCCGCACCAGGACCGACGGGCGCACCCGGCGCTCCCTCTTCTTGTCCACCATGACGGCGGTGTCCGACGCCGAGACCTGCACGATGGCCGGGTAGCACAGGATGCGCTCGTCCGACTCGAAGGCCTGGACGCCGGCGTCGGCGGCCGCGGCCAGCAGCTCCTTGGCGTACTCGCCGTTGGCGAACCACTCGCCCACGTCGAACTGCCACCCGGCGCGCACCTCGCCCGTCGCCGCGAGCGCCTGGTCTGCCAGCCGCACGGCGCCGTCGAGCGACTGCTCGAGGTCCCGGATGTGGCCGGCCGCGGCGGCGTGTTTGACCCGCTTGGCTTCCCTGAGCGCGGCGGTGAGGGACTTGAGGGCGGCGTCGGCGTCCCGCTCGACACCCTGGAGCGCCTCCTCCAGGGTGGCCGGTTCACTGGTCATGGCGTGCCTCCTCCAGAGGGACATCGGTGAAGTGGAGCTGGGTGGCGAGTGGCTCTGACGCCCCTCCTTGACCGCCGGCGCGCCGGACGTCGACGGTGACGTCCGCTGCCCCCGAGAAGCCCAGCATCAGCGTGTCGCCGACCCGGGCTCCGGCAGCCATGGCGACCGCTCGCAGCGAGCCACGCACCGGTTGCACACCCTCGTGTACGAGGGTGATAGGACCATAACGGCTGGAGAAGGTGTGGCGCGCCGGCGAGACGACGCCCAGCTTCTCGGCCAAAGCGCTCGGCACGACCCCCTCGGCGCCGGCCAGCACGTCGGCGTCCACCCTGACCCACAGCCAGAGCCGATCGTCGAGCGTCTCGGCGCCCGCTCGGGTGGGCGGTACGGATGTCACCGACCGGCCTATGGAGCTGGGCGGCGTCGGCCGTTTCGCCCGCGTGGACGGCTTCGCCCGCTTCGGTGACCTCGCCAGCTTCGCCGGCTTGCCCCGCTTCGGTGACTTCTCACCCTTGGCTTCCTTCGGCGCCGCCGCATCCTCTGCCCACGCCACCAGCTCCACGCGGCCGCCGGCGTCACGTCGGAACGGCGGTCGCCGCACGAGGGAGTCCACCGCGGGCTCGGTCACCACGCGTCCTGCAGCCCGGAGCCGTAGGACGAGGTCGTCGACGGGCAGGCTCTCGCCCTGGGCGTCGAGGATCCGCTCGAGGGCGCCGCGGAGTGGACCGCGCACCGACACCGTCAGGTCGCAGAGGCCGATGGCGGTGCACGCGTTGAGCCACGGCTCCGGCGGGACGAAGCCGAGCTCGGCCTCCACGTCGGTCAACCGACGAACCCCACCGTCGGCGAGCAGGCAGGCCGCGGTCCTGGCCGCGATCCGGCCAGCATCGTTGCTCAGCCACCCGGCGTGGCCGGGCACGGGGCGGTAGGGCCCGGCCAGCCACAGGACCAGCTCGGCCGTCGTCGCCCCGATGCGCAGTCGACCCATCGTCGCTTCGACCTGGTCCTCGGTCACGGCGGGACCCAGCCGGCGATGCAAGCTGGACACCGCCCACGGCAGCGGACCGGTCGCACCGGCCAATGCCTCCCGGACCGCGGCGTCAGCCCGATGCACGATCTGGCCCACCCGGGTCGCCGAGATGCCGAACGGCCTCCCCAGCTCCCCGAGCGACGACGCCGACCGCCACGACGACCAGGCCCGGTACATCCGGCGATCACGCTCACCGACCACCGCCAACAGCGCCGAGGCAGCGGCATCGAAGTCGACCGCCCACGGAGCCGACTGCTCGAGCAACCGGGCGGCGGCTGCGGCGACGTGGGGCGGCCCGTCACCGCTCTGCAATTCGAGGAGTGCCTCGACCAGGACGGGCCCGACGCTGTCCCGCTCATGGTCGGCGAGCAGGGTGAGGTCGTCCGGCACATCGGTGCCGTCCGGCTGGCAGGTGCCGTCCGGCCCGGCCCGGTCGGCAGGCATGACTACCTCCGCCAGGGCGGCACCCTCTGCCCGCTCCTCGCCCACCGCCAGGTCGGTTGGGCTCACCGCTTCCGTGCTCACCGGCTCGACAGTAACCAACGCCGGCGGCGGCGCGTCGCACCCTCCCGCATACAGGCACGGCGGGACGCCCGACCTGCTCGGGGCCGCGAGCCCCCGCGAGTCACCGAACGCTCCAGTGCGGTGCGGTCCCCAGCCGCCTCGCCGGGGCCGATCTACGGGTTGCCGGACTGGATCCCGGGCGCGACCAGCCTCACGGCGGCAAGGGTCAACTGCATCCCTTCCCTCCTTCACCGGAGGAAGCGTCGTCTTCACCCAACGGACCTCCTGGTCCCAGAGGTCTGCGACCTGGCGGAGCTCGGCCAGTTCGACGGAGAGGCGGATGAAGAACTCCCAGCACCACGGCCCGTCATCGTCGGGCAGCCAGGGCGGGAACGTCTCCAGCGAGAAGTGAAGGCGGATATCGGCGCTGTGGCTGGATCGTCCGGCCACACTGAGCCCCAAGTTGGGCTCGATGAAGGATCGGGCGCTCGTCTCCCAGGCCGACCCGTCTGCCACCGGCTCGACCGCCCCTTCCGCCACCGTCCTGAATCCAAGAGCTGTTCTCTCTCGTCTCATCGGTGGTGAGACAGGGTTCGCTGAACGACCAGGAGCCTGCGGGAGCGCTGACAGCGCCGGCAATCACGAGCCAGTTGTCGTCCCACCTGCTTCCGACCAGATCGGGAAACTCGTAGCCGACGGGATCGAGCACGATCGACGATTGGTCTCTCGCGAGCTGCACAGGCCCTCTCGGCTCCAGCTGATCAGAACGTGTAGGGGTCGGTATGGGCTCCGCACCCCTCGCAGACGAACGTCCACCGTTCGCCGCCCCATGCGACGGGACGCACGGCGTCATCCGTTGCGCTGAGCGGGCAGACTCGGGCTGGGGGGAGCGGGGGCGGCAGGGGCTTCGACGGCACCGACTTCTTGGCCTTCTTGTGGAGCTTGCTCGGCACCGACAAGAACTCCTGATAGGCGGCCCACACCTCGGGCGAGAGCCGCTTGGGCTCGTCCCAGGTCACGGTCAACCACATGAGCCCCTGCGCGTCCAGCCGATCCCGTGCGGGAAGACCGGCTTCCGCGGCGCGCTGGTGCAGCTCGTCGAAGAAGGCCAGGGCATGCCCGTACCGCCGCCCCACCGAAGCGCCCTCCTCGCGTGGCGGGGTGCGAGTGAGCTCGAAGGCGAGCTCGGTCGCGGTGACTCGGTAGTTGGGCCACCGGAACGGGTCGATGGCCCCGAGGAGGTACGCGCCGAGATTGCAGCGACCGCCCTGGCCGGGCAGGACCTGCTTCGGCAGCAATTCTGAGAAGCGGTCCAACCGCTGCTCGGCGTCCGAGTCGGCACCGGCCCAGATGTGCTGCAGCGCCGACGCAGCATGATCGGGCTTGTCCCTGCACCAATCGAGGAACGGCACGAACGCCCAGTGCGAGACTAGGTAATTGGACGGGTTCGTGAACCCCTTGCCCAGAGGCACAGACCATGTCTTGTCGGCGAGCAGCGCCGCTCGTGCCTGCTGCAGCGGTTCCACCGCCCGGACCTTGTATGTGCGCTCTTCGCGGTCGAAGGAGTAGCCGGGGAGAGAGAGGAACCGGGAACCCCACCCAATGAAGGCTTCCCAGCCGATTTCCATTCCGTCCGTCGCTGCCTTCACTTCCACATGATAACGAGCGGCTGTCTCTCGGCCCGGGAGTGCCTGCGCTGAGGCGACCCCGGTTGTTGATAGGGGGGTCCACGGGGTCTGTTGGAGTCGCGTTGCACCTGGTCAGCGGTTCGTGATTGTCCAGGTGATCTGCGAGCATCTAGCTAATTCTCCCGAAAAGTTGGACAAAAGGATGGACAACTTCGCCGCTACGAATCAGCCGACCGCAGCGACGCTACGACGCGCTCGGCTATGGCCACGATCCGCTCGGCGGCTTGGTGGGCCTGGCGGGCTTCAGCCCGCGTGGTCGGTGTCGGGTCGTATGCGGCACGGCTCTTGAGCGGCAGCAGACGGCGGAGCTGCCGGGCGGCCTGGCGGCCGTCCGTACCGCCGGCCTTCTCGAGATGGCTCGGTGACTGCCCGTGCTCGCCCGTCCAGACGGTGCCAGCTCGTGCGGCGCTCACCGCGTCTGCCGCAGCGATGCCAGCGTGCACGGCATTCCCTGCAGTTGCCACGAAGTTCTCGCGCCCGAGCGAATCAGTGGAGGCCTGGAGGAACTCTTTCGCCTTGGCAAGGTAAGCCCTTGCGTCTCGCGGCGACGCACTCCGAGTGGTCGACTGCCGTGACATCAGGCCACCCGGGGCAGGTCACGAAGTTCGGATCCCGCGATGACGATGCCGCTCTCGACGATTTCGCCCCAGAAGGACTTTGGGCGCTTCACGAGCCTCGCCACGTCGGATTCCGCCACTATGACGGGGTTGACAGCGTTGCCGACGATCCGGGAGGCACTGTCCACCCAGCGACCGAGGCTGTCGAGCCAGAGCTCGTCGTCTTCCGGGACGGCTGCGTCTCTCACCACCAGTACGTCGACATCGCTGTCTCGCGTGGCCGTCCCTGCAACGAACGATCCGAAGAGCACGACACTCGCCGGCTCAGGGCGAATCGAGCGAATCCCATGACGCAACCGACGGAGCACGGCGTCTTGGACCTCGGACAGGGCCGCCACGAGACGGCCTGCTTCGCTCTCCCGCTCCAACGAGACGAGGGCCGAGCGGCCGGCATCTCGACGGCGGACGACACCCAGCCGCACCAGGTCGTTCAACACCGACGCCGCCCGATTCACACTGACCCCGGCGAGGCTGGCCACCGTGCGCATCGTCAGCTCCGTCTCGGTCGCGGCCAGCACTGCCAAGACCTCTCCCTGGACGCCGGGGATGACGGCCTGGACGGGTCGGCGGTAGTCCACGAGTCGATTATACAACTCAATCGCACATATGTGCGATTTTTAGGTACTTTCACTCATCTACCGTGGGACGGTAGGTGACCCAGGAGCGGCAGATCGGGGGCTCCTCGGGTTTGCGTGAGTCCCTGACGCTGGTAGGCGGGGGTCAAGGGCGGCCGCAGGCCGACGCAGTGGGACCTTGACCCCCGCCGTCGGAGGCGGCTCGCCAGTCACAATGCACTGAGCCCCGGCGCAGACGGGGCCTGATCGGAAAGCGACGCACACACGTCGACCTCGTACGGTTGGAAGTCACCAAGCCCCGCGGGGATCGTCGTCACCCTGCATCGCGGCGAGCCAGCGGGTCGACAAGACCACGATCACCAAGCTCGTGCGGGTCTCGTGGGAGGCAGTCACAAAGATCGTCGTCGACGTGGTCGCCGACACGACTGTGAGGCAGCGATGTCCCCGCCAACCACGACCAGAAGGGAGCGGTGGGAGGGCCGGGCAGGCGTTGCGGGACGGCTCGACGGATCGCACCCCTGAGGTGTGGACATCGACAGTGCAATCCCTGATTGATAACGTTGATGGTGGGAGGGAGTCGTGGCCACAGGACGGCTACAGCGGTGAGAGAGGGATGTCTCGCCGATGACGGGGACCGATGCATGAAGGTGCCGGGTCGATGGCCCACGTTCCGGTCACGCTGGATTGATTCGCGTGGCTGGCACGAGCCATCTGCGGGGCCACTGCGGCGCGAAGCCACCCCAGCTGAGCAGCGCCGGCCGGATCGACGGGCCGATGCCGACGACGAGTGGCTCATGCAGTCGACCGCCCTCGAGATCGAGATTCTGGAGACGGCGCGTGAGCGGAGGCTCGAGGCGGAGCGTGAGCAGTCGGTGCCGCCGTCAGCACCGGTCGTGCGGCGAGCGCCGACATCCTTGCCGACGCCCCGATCACCAGTCCCACTGGTGTGGCCAGAACGAGCGGCCCACCCGACGGACCCGGCACCGCGACGACCGCAGAGTCCAACGAGGCTTCAACGCCTCGATTCCTACCAAGACCGCCTGCCGCCCGACGCGGCGGTGGAGGTCCGGGTGCTCGGCCCCGCCGAGGTCGTGGGATGGCGGTTCCCACCCGACCGACAGGTCGTGACCGAGCTGTGCTGCTACCGCGCCCTCCACGGCGAGCGACCGATGGTCGGTGACACGATCCGATCGACGCTGTGGCCGGAGAGCCGGGAGGCGAGCGCCAAGAGCCTGCGGACCTAAGTGTCGCTCCTCCGGCGTTCAGTGGGTGCCGATCTCCGATGCGGAGATTTGACCGGCTGACGGCGCCGGCCGACCTCCATCCATCGTGGCGGCCCCTGCCAGGGGCCATGTGGGTCTGACCGGGCAATCGGGGCAATCGGGGCAATCTGGTATGGACAACTCCGGCGGGCCGGCCAGACAAGCTCAGAAATATCCCCCTGAACTGGGAGTTTGAAGCAGCCCCAACGGGGTTCGAACCCGTGTCTCCACCTTGAGAGGGTGGTGTCCTTGGCCACTAGACGATGGGGCCCGGCGCCGAAGCCCCGTCATCGTATCCGATGCCCCGACGGCCCAAATCAGGCCGCTGGCCTGCGCTGATCTCGTCGCACCAGAGCGTCCGGCGCAGCCCCGTCCCCGCTAGTGCAGCCGTGCTGCCAGGGCCTCGGCGCGGTCGTGCAGCCGGTGCGCCACCGGTCCGGGCGCCGTCTGCTCCATGACCGCGGCGAGCTC